>CANRER010000089.1 GCA_947629615.1 uncultured Clostridia bacterium
CGGCGGGCTGGTGAACGCGGGGAACAGCGGCAAGGTCTGCGAGGTGACGCTCCAGCTCGACATCGACTCCGACGAAAGCGACGTTTACGAGGTTCTGCGCGGCGAGCATGACGATTTTCTGAAAGCCTACGCCGCCGACATCGTCCGCTTCGGCCACCCGGTTTTGCTGCGCCCCTTCAACGAGATGAACGGCGAGTGGTGCAACTATTCGGGCTACCGCACCTCGCGCGACCCGGACGTGTATCTGCGGCTGTACAGATACGTTCGCGGGATTTTCGACGACTGCGGTGCCGATAACGTTATCTGGATATGGAACCCCAACGAGAAAAGCTACCCCGATTTTGTGTGGAACCACGAGGCCATGTATTATCCCGGCGACGAATACGTGGACGTTGTGGGGCTGTCGGGCTACAACACCGGCACGGGCATCGAGGGCGAAATCTGGCGCGGCTTCGAGGAAATTTACGACGGATATTATGAAAGAATGGATGAACGCTTCGGCAAGCCGATGATGATAACCGAGTTCGGCTGTGCGGCCGAGGGCGGCGACAAGCTCGAATGGGTGCGGGATATGTTCCGCGTCCTTCCCGAAAAGTATCCCAAGCTGCGCGCGGCGGTGTGGCTGCACGAGCGCAATACCGACGAACAGGGCAGAACCACGCGGTCGTTTTATTTGGACGATACGCCCGGCCTCCCCGAGCTGTTTAAGGCGGAGCTCGCGAAATTTCGCGGGAAATAGCTGACACGCGGGAGAGCAATGCGCTCCCCTACTGTTGCGTTGGTTATTGGTGGGTAGAGCGGAAGATATACGCGCACTAAAAAAGCGGAGCCAAGGCTCCGCTTTTTACCTATCGGAAATCAGGAAATCAGACCACGTCGGGCAGCTCGGCATGGATAAACACCGGCTTACCGCCGTCGAAGCTATCGCGGTTAAATATCACCTTTACTATGCTCTTATCCGAGGGAATATCGAACATAGCGTCGTTAAGGGCCTTTTCCATAATCGCGCGCAGGCCCCTCGCGCCGGTTTCGCGCTCTATAGCCCTTTTGGCGATGAAGCGCAGAGCGTCGTCGGTTATTTCGAGGTCAACGCCGTCTATCTCGAACAGCTTTTTATACTGGCGCACAAGGGCGTTTTTCGGCTCGGTGAGTATTCTCATCAGGGCTTCCTCGGTGAGAGTTTCAAACGGAACGACCACGGGAACGCGGCCCACAAATTCGGGTATAAGCCCGTACTTCACCAAATCCTGCGGCTCGGCAAGGGCGAACAGCTCGCCGGTATCCTTATCCTTTTTGCCGGTTATCTCGGCCCCGAAGCCTATACCCTTTTTCCCTATCCGCTTTTCGATTATCTTATCGAGCCCGGCGAACGCGCCGCCGCAGATAAAGAGGATATTGGTGGTGTCGATCTGGTAAAATTCCTGATGAGGGTGCTTGCGCCCGCCCTGCGGCGGCACCGAGGCCACCGAGCCCTCGAGTATTTTTAACAGGGCCTGCTGAACGCCTTCGCCGCTGACGTCGCGCGTGATGGAAACGTTCTCGCCCTTTTTGGTTATTTTATCAATCTCGTCGATATAGATTACGCCTCGCTCGGCAAGGGCAATGTCGTAATCGGCGGCCTGAATGAGCTTGAGCAGGATATTCTCGACGTCCTCGCCGACATAGCCCGCCTCGGTGAGGCTGGTGGCGTCGGCAATGGCGAAGGGCACCTGAAGTATCTTCGCGAGGGTTTGGGCAAGATAGGTCTTGCCGCTGCCGGTGGGGCCGAGCATGAGAATGTTGCTCTTTTGTATTTCAACGCCGTCGTCCTCGACTTGCGCGTTGATTCGCTTATAGTGGTTGTAAACCGCCACGGCAAGGCTGCGCTTGGCTTCCTCCTGCCCGACGACGTACTCGTCGAGAATTTGCTTAATCTCAACGGGCGTAGGCACTCCGTCCACGGAGGGCAGCTCGGCCCCCTCGCCGTCGAAGTCGTCGTATTCGTCAAGAATAATGTCGTAGCAGGCGCGAACGCAGTCGGCGCAGATATAGGCGTCGATGCCCGCTATTATCTGGCGGCCGCCTATCTGCGACTTGCTTCTGCCGCAGAAGGCGCAGAACACCTGCTGGTCGTCACGGTTGTTTGCCATTATACCATCCCTTTTCGGCTTTTATTTTCTCTCTATAACCTTATCTATGAGCCCGTAATTAAGGGCTTCCTCGGCGGTGAGGAAATTGTCGCGCTCGGTGTCGGCCTTAACCTGCTCGATGGGCTTGCCGCAGTTTTCGCTGAGTATTTGGTTGAGCTTATTCTTGATAGCCACAAAGCGGTCGGCGTGAATCTGAATATCGGTCACTTGGCCCTGATACCCGCCGAGAGGCTGGTGAATCATGATTTCGCTGTTTGGCAGGGCAAGGCGCTTGCCCTTGGTTCCGCTGCTGAGAAGGAACGCGCCCATGCTGGCCGCCATGCCCACGCATATTGTGGAAACGTCGCACTTGATGTAGCGCATTGTGTCGTAAATGGCCATGCCGGCCGTCACGCTGCCGCCGGGGCTGTTGATGTAGAACATAACGTCCTTGTCGGGGTCCTCGCTTTCAAGGAACAAAAGCTGGGCCACGATAAGGCTGGCGGTGGTGTCGTTTACCTCCTCGCTGAGGAAGATAATCCTGTCCTTCAGAAGGCGGGAATAAATGTCGTAGCTGCGCTCGCCCTGACCGGTCTGTTCAATGACGTATGGTACCAATGCCATGATTTTTTCCTCCCAAAAAAATTTTTATAGGCCATAGCCTCGGCGGTGGCCCCGCCCGGCTACTCCTGCTTCATAACCGCGTTTTCCACAAGGAATTTCACGGTTTTTGTAAGGCCCAGATCGTCCTTTAAGGCCTCGGCGTTGGGGGCCATCAGCTCCTTCACCTTTTCGGCCTCCATACCGTAGGATTCGGCCATCTTGGCGTATTCGGCCTCGAGGTCCTCGTCGCCGGCCTCTATGCCCTCGGCCTTCTTTATGGCTTCAAGCACAAGGGTATTCTTGACGGCCTCGGCCGCGCCGGGGCGCATTTGCTCCTTTATGTTCTCAAGGGTCTGGCCTGTGTACTTCATGTAGTTTTCAAGGGTGAGGCCCTGGCTCTGCATACGGGAGGCCATCTCGCGCACCTGACGCTCGCACTGCTGGTCAACCATGCAGTCCGGCACGTCTACCTTGGCGTTGGCCACAACGGCGGCCACAACGGCGTCCTCGTAGCGGTGCTCGGCCTCGTGCTCTTTGGCGTGGGCCAGATTTTCGGCGGTATTCTTACGAAGCTCCTCAAGGGTGTCGAACTCGCTTACGTCCTTGGCAAACTCGTCGTCAAGCTCGGGCAGATTTTTGCGGGCGAGCTTGTGCATTTTGCACTTGAACAGCGCGGGCTTGCCGGCAAGCTCCGCCACGTGGTAATCCTCGGGGAAGGTGACGTTTACGTCGATATCCTCGCCGATTTTTTTGCCGATGAGCTGCTCCTCGAAGCCGGGAATGAATTGGCCGCTGCCAAGCTCCAGCTCGAAGCCCTCGGCCTTGCCCCCGTCAAAGGGCTCGCCGTCCACGCTGCCGTCGAAGTCGAGCGTTACGGTATCGCCCTTAAGAGCCTCGCCTTCCTCGATTGTTTCGATGCTGGCGGCGTTGTCGCGCATTTTGGCTATCTCGTCGTTAATCTCCTCGTCCGAAACGACAACCGAGGGCTTAACGGCCTCGACGCCCTTATACTCGCCGAGCGTAACCTCGGGGCGGACGGTGACGGTGGCCGAGAACACAAGGTTCTCGCCCTCCTTTATGGTGATAATGTCAATCTTCGGCATTTCAACGGGGTCTATGCCGCTTTCCTCAACGGCCGCGTCGTAAGCGTCGGGCACGCAGAAGTTCACCGCGTCGTCATAGAAAACCTCCTCGCCGTAATACCTTTCGATAACGGCCTTCGGCACCTTGCCCTTGCGGAAGCCGGGCAGGGCTATGCTCTTGACGTTCTTGCGGTAGCTTTTCTGCATAGCGTCGGCAAAAACCGTTGCGTCTATCTCGATTTCCAGATAGGTCTTGCCGTTTTCCTTTGGTTCAACCTTCAATACCTTCATGGTTAATTCCTCCTGTTGTTCATCTTTTTGCACCATTAGTCAAATTATATATATATCATAAAACATGAAAAAAATCAATAGTTTTTTTCAATATTTTTTCGCGGTTATCCGCGCCGCTTTTATGTATATCGTATAAAGCAAACGCCGTTTTCCTTCCCTTTTATAATATATGCCACATTATATCCCCTCTCGCGGGGAAAAATTCAAAAACCGCTTGCATTTTTTCCATTCATATTATATAATGTTAAACTATGAGAGGACTGATACATATGGCAGAAAAGAAAAAGCCGTCGTTCATGGGCAACGTGCTGACGATTATTTTTTCGCAGGTACTGGTTAAGCTGCTCGGCCTCGCCTACCGCGTGGTCATCACGAACGTGAACGGCTTCGGCGACATTGGCAACAGCCTTTACAATTTCGGCTTTCAGATATACACGCTGCTTTTGGCGTTAAGCTCCGTCGGGATACCGAACGCCATAAGCAAGCTTGTTTCGGAAAGGTGCGCGCTGAACGACTTTCGCGGCGCGATGCGGATATTCAAGATAAGCCTCGCGCTGTTCTCGATAATAGGCGGGTTTTTCTCGGCGCTGCTGTTCTTCGGCGCGGACTACTACTGCGTTCACATTCTTTCGGCTCCCGGCGCGGTATACACGATAAAGGTGCTTGCGCCGTCGATACTGTTCGTGTCGGTTTCCAGCGTGATACGCGGCTTCTTCATGGGGCAGCACAACGCCAAGGCCACCGGCACCAGTCAGGTGCTGGAGCAGTTCCTTAAGTCCACGCTGACAATCGTGTTCGTACTCATGGTCGCCGGCAGCGAGCCCGAATACATGGCCGCCGCCGCCACTCTCGCCACCACGGTTTCGACCGTGCTCAGCCTTATGTACCTTTTCGGCTTCACCGCCGCCCACAGAAAGGAGCTTGCCGAAAAGTACGCCCTCGCCCCCGCGCTGAAGGATAACAAGCGCGCGCTTTCGGTGGCCAAGACGGTGCTGTGGGTATCTATCCCCATTTCGCTCGGCTCGGTTGTCACCTCGCTCAACCGCGTGCTTGACACGATAACCGTCAACCGCGGCCTGAAGGCCGCCTTTGCCGCGACGATAACCGACCCCGTTCTGCTCGAAAAAAAGGCCCTCACTCTCAGCGGCATATTGAGCAAAACCGACGTGCTTATCAACCTACCGCTAGCTATAAATATAGCCTTCGCCACGGTTTTGGTGCCGACGGTCGCCCGCGCCTACGCGCTTAAGGACTACGACACGGCGGCAAAGCGGGTGGGCTTTTCGCTGCTGACCTCAATCGTCATCGCCCTGCCCTGCGCGGCGGGCTACGCCGTGCTTTCGGGCGGGATATTAAAGCTGCTGTACCCGGTCTACGCCGACGGGGCGCTGCTGTTCGCGCTGATGACGCCGACGGTGTTCTTTTCGGCCATGAGCCAAACCATCTACGGCGGGCTTCAGGGCATGGGCAAAATATTTGTGCCTGCGCTGAGCGTACTGTGCGGCGGCGTGGCGAAGCTGATAATAAATCTTACGCTCATTCCCAACGAGGCGATAAACATTTACGGTGCGCCCCTCGGCTCCATCGCCTGTCAGGGCATAGCCTTCTTCGTCAGCTTTTACGTGCTGAGAAAGAACCTGCCCTTTAAGATTGACTACGGCCGCTATTATCTGCGCCCCGTAATATCCGCCGGTCTGATGGCCGCGGCGGTTTGGGCCGTTTATCACTTCGCGGCCCCCGTCCTCGGCAACGCCATAGCCACGCTCGGCTCCATAGCCGTCGGCGCGGCGGTCTACCTCGCGGCGATATTCCTGCTTAAGGTGTTCACCGCGGAGGAACTTAAAATGCTCCCGATGGGCAATAAGCTGGCAAAGCTCGCGGGAAAGTAATATTTTTGTAAATAAAAATTGCGTAATAAAAAGGAGCCCCTTGGGGCTCCTTTTGAACTGCCGATTAATTACTTACTTGCTTCCTCGACGGCCACAGCCACGGCAACTGTCGCGCCTACCATCGGGTTATTGCCCATACCGATAAGGCCCATCATCTCAACGTGGGCGGGAACGGAGGAGGAGCCGGCGAACTGAGCGTCGCTATGCATTCTGCCCATGGTGTCGGTCATGCCGTAGGAGGCGGG
>CANRER010000090.1 GCA_947629615.1 uncultured Clostridia bacterium
TGCAGGAAACCGCTCCACCGAAGGGATACCAGCTCAATAATGAGCTTTACCACGTCGAGGCAAAGGCCGGAACCGTGTCCGAGCTTATCGTTCAAGACACCAAGCGGCCCAGCCTGCGGATAAAGAAGTACGACAGCAAGACCGGCGAGGCCATGCCCGGCGTGACCTTTGAGGTCTACCGTGACACCGTTCTGGTCGGCGAGTACAAAACCGACGAAAACGGCGAAATCCTGCTCTACGGGCTGACCCCCGGCACCTACACCGTCAAGGAAATCTCCGTTGACGACGCTCACATAGTCAATTCCACGCCTCAGTCCATAGAGATAACCGAAAACTCCGGCGACACGGCAACGCTGATTTTCTTAAACGAGCAGAAACCCTACCTTAGATTGGTGAAGCTCGACAGTCAGACCATGCAGCCGCTGCCCGGAGCGGTATTCGTCATAAGGGAAATCGGCGGCAGCTACGAAAAGGAATATACCACCGATGAAAGCGGTGAAATCCAACTTGAAAAACTGCCCGTCGGCGCATACACCGTCACCGAGACTAAAGCCCCGGACGGCTATTTGATAGACGCTGCCGAGCGCACAATCGAGATAAACGGCAACGAGTTCGCCACCTTTGTGTTCACGGACACTAAGAAGCCTACGCTTAAGTTAATTAAGAAAGACGCCAAAACAGGCGAATGTCTGTCGGGTGCATCCTTCCGCATCGCAAAAATCGAGGACGGCAGCAGATACCTCGACAGGACAACGGACACCAACGGAAATATTTTTATTGACGGCCTTGACCCCGGATTGTATTCCGTTAAGGAAATCGAGGCCCCCGACGGATACATCCTTAACGAGCGTGAGTATCATGTGGAGCTTTTCCCCGGAAAGGAGAGCCAAATCGTTATACTCAATTCCGAAAAGCCCTCCCTTAAAATCGTCAAGACTGACGCTCTCACCGGCAAACCCATAGCGGGCGTAGGCTTCCTTGTCCGTTTGGCGGACGGAAGCGCGGAAAATACCGTCGTCACCGATGAGAACGGCGAGGCGTGGCTCACACATCTGAATGAGGGCGTGTATGAGGTAATTGAAAAGTCCGTGCCCGCGGGCTACCTGCTCGACACAAACTCAAAGCTCGTAACCCTCGAAACGGGCCGCACCTCCGTCGTCCGCTTTGAAAATTACCCCGTGCCCAGCCTTGTGATAAACAAGGTGGACAGCATAACCGGCAACCCCCTAAATGGCGCAAGGTTCAGCGTGTCATACAACAGCGACAAGACCGACACCGGCGAAAAGACCGACCTTGGCGCTTACCTGACCGATGAAAACGGACGGCATCGCCGTCCGTTTTTGTTTTTCCTTTAGCCGAGCTTCGCGAAATACTCGATAGTGCGAACCATCTGGCTGGTGTAGGAATTTTCGTTGTCGTACCAAGAAACCACCTGAACCTCGTAAAGGTCGTCGGCGATATGGGCAACCATAGTCTGGGTAGCGTCGAACAGGGAGCCGTACATCATGCCGATAACGTCGGAGGAAACGATGGGATCCTCGTTATAGCCGTAGGAGGGAGAAGCGGCGGCCTTCATGGCGGCGTTTATAGCCTCCTTGGTGAGGTCGGCCTTCTTAACAACGGCGGTGAGGATTGTGGTGGAGCCTGTGGGAACGGGAACGCGCTGGGCGGAGCCGATGAGCTTGCCGTTCAGCTCGGGGATAACAAGGCCGATAGCCTTAGCGGCGCCTGTGCTGTTGGGCACGATGTTGGCGGCGCCGGCGCGGGCGCGGCGAAGGTCGCCCTTTCTGTGGGGGCCGTCCAAAATCATCTGGTCGCCGGTGTAGGCATGAATGGTGGACATGATACCGCTCTGAATGGGAGCGAAATCGTTAAGAGCCTTAGCCATCGGGGCAAGGCAGTTGGTGGTGCAGCTCGCGGCGGAAATGATCTGATCGTCGGCGGTGAGGGTACCCTCGTTTACGCCGAAAACGATGGTCTTAAGGTCGTTGCCCGCGGGAGCGGAGATAACAACCTTCTTTGCGCCCGCGTTGATGTGGGCCATGCTCTTTTCCTTGGAGCAATAGAAACCCGTGCATTCGAGCACTACGTCAACGCCGATTTCGCCCCAGGGGAGGTTAGCGGCGTCCTTCTCGCTGTAGATGGTGATGGTTTTGCCGTCAACGGTGATAGAACCCTCGCCGGCCTCGACAGTGTGCTTGCCCTCGCCGATACGTCCGGCATAGCCGCCCTGAGCGGTGTCGTACTTCAGCAGGTGGGCCAGCATTTTAGGATCCGTAAGGTCGTTGATAGCAACTACCTCATAGCCCTCAGCCTCGTTCATCTGACGGAAAGCCAGACGGCCGATGCGGCCAAAGCCATTGATCGCAACTTTTACTGCCATTGGAAAACATCCTTTCGTTTAATAAATTTAATAAATATTGTTCTTTGAACAATTTATTAGCAAAATTTCATTCGGTTAAAGGCCTACAGAATTTCAATCCTTTTTATAACGGGCTTTTCCGTCGGGGTCTGCCCGTCGAAGCCGACCTTGACCGAGGCAATCTTATCCACTGCGTCCATGCCGGAAACAACGCGCCCGAAAGCCGCGTATGCGCCATCCAGGTGCGGGGCATCGTCGTGCATGATAAAGAACTGGCTCGACGCGGAATTGGGGAGCATACTTCTCGCCATGGAGATAACGCCGCGCTCGTGCTTTATCGGGTTATCCACGCCGTTCTGCTTAAACTCGCCCTTAATGCGCTCGTCGCTGCCGCCGGTTCCGTTGCCGAGCGGGTCGCCGCCCTGTATCATAAAGCCCTTTATGATACGGTGGAAGCACAGCCCATCGTAAAAGCCGCCGCTCGCCAGCTTAACAAAATTCGCCACCGTTATCGGCGCGGCGTCGGGATAAAGCTCCAACTCAATCTCGCCAAAGCCGCCATCCATGATTATTCTGGCCTTAACAGGCTCGCCCACGGCAGCCACCCCCATTTTCACAAATTCGGAGCGCCGAATTTTTGCCCGGCTCTTATACTCCTTTTATATTATATATAATCCCACCAAATTTTTCAAGAGTTTTTTTATATTTTCTTTCGGATTTTTGAAAAATTTTCCCCAAGGCGCGGCGCAAAAGCCGCCAAAACCGACAAAATAACAGAAAAGAAACGAAAAATTAAGGCGCGTTTTCTCTTGATTTTACCTTAATATTTTGCTATAATATGAATAGCCTGTATCAGGAGGGTTCTTTATGAAGATACTGCTGATGTTCTTTAATGAAAAATGCTATACATACGAATTGACTGACGGATATTTCGAGCCTTTGCCCATAGGCGGCCGCCGTGGCCGCCCGGTCGGCGAAACGGCCGCGCTCTGCCGCGAGCTAGCCGAGGCCCGCCCCGGCGCGGAGGTCGGGCTGCTCCGCTTTGAAGAGCGTTACGCCCCCTTCGCGGAGGAGGCGGCGGGGCTGCTGAAGGGCTCGCGCCAGCTCGTGTTTGAACCCTCGGCAAGGCAGGCCATGCGGCTGGCCGTAAACAACGAGGAGGACGAACGGCGCGCCGCGTCGCTCACGGGCGCGGGCCGCGTCGGAAGCGGAAGCGGCTCGGGCAGCGGAAGCGGGAGCGGCTCCGGCAGCGGCAGCGGTTCGGGAAGCGGCGAGGGCGGCCTCGGCTACGGGATAGATTTGATATGAAAGCGATACACGTAAATTGGACGAAGCCGTTTTTCGCCAGAGGGGGCGAGGCCTTCGCTATGGAGGACTTCGAGCTTTTTACGCTCATTCTCTCGGCCCTTGAGTGGCGCAAAAACGGTGGTGGCATAAAAATGCTCACCGACGGCCCGGGCGCGGAATACCTTCGCTCGCGCGGCTTGGAAGGGCTGTGGGACGGAGGGATCGAAACTCCGCTGGACGATGTTCCCGCGGAAATCGACCCCTTTTTGTTCTGGGCCGCCGGGAAAATCTGGGCCCTAAAAGCCTGCGCGGAGCCTGTCTGCGCGGTGGACTGCGATATGATAGTCTGGCGCGGCCTCTCGCCCATTCTTGCGGACAAGGAGATAGCCGTTGCGCACCGCGAGGCCATAACCCCCGAGGTCTACCCCCCGAGGGAGCGCTTCCGCATGAGGGAGGGCTACGCCTTCCCCGAGCGCGGCTGGGAGGCCGCTCCCTGCAACACGGCCTTTCTTTATATAAGCGACATGGATTTCAAAAATTATTACATAGACCGCTCGCTGGAGTTCATGACGGCCCTTTTGGGCGACGAAAGCACAATTGTGCCGATGGTTTTTGCAGAGCAGCGGCTGCTCGCCATGTGCGCCGCCGAGCGGGGCAAGCCCATATTTCATCTGCTCGACCAATACGATTTGAACGGGCAGGATATTATCACCCACGTGTGGGGGCTGAAAACCGCCCTCCGCGCCGACAAGGCCAAGCGAGCGGCCTTCTGCCGCCGCTGTGCGGACAGGCTCCGCCGCGACTTTCCCGAATGGGAGGGCGCGTTGTGGGGCGTGCCCGAGCTGATAAATCATCTGAGCTGAATTTTCACGATATGCACAAAACAAAAACGGAGCCCCGAGGGGCTCCGTTTTGGATTTTGTTTAACCAACCAGACCGGACTGCTCCATGTTCTCGACAAGGCTCTTTTGTACGCAGAAGTACACGATGAGCAACGGAACAAGGAAGATGAGTACGGCAGCCTGACGCACAGCGTCGAAGGCGAACGAGGTCGCGGCGGGAGCGTCGAACCAAGTCTGCACAGCCGTTACGATGGTATCGGACTGGGTTTGGGCGAAGCGTTGAGAAAGCTTAACCGCCACAAACGGGCCGTCCGGGTAGAAGTAGCCGGTGTAGTAGGTATCGCCGTAGTTCCACACGAAGGAAAGTATCGCGACCGTCATTATCGTGGGAATGGCGTTGGGGAAAGCAATCTTAAAGTATGTCTTATAAAATCCGCAGCCGTCGATGAGGGCGGCTTCCTCAAGTTCCTTGGGAAGGCCGATGAAGAACTGGCGGAACATATAGATGAACATACTCTGCTTAAGACCGAAGCCCAGCAGCGACAGCAGATACAACGTTATGGGCTTGTTGATAAGGTCAACCGTTCCGCCCGTAAACAGGGTGAACAGGCCCAAAACGTCGAAATTCTTAAAGCGCAGGTACTGGGAAATCAGCAGCGACTGCTGGGGAACGACGAAGGTTACGATAACAAGAACGAATATCAGAGAGCCTCCGGGAATTTTAATCCTGCCCAGAACATAACCGGCCATAGCGCTGATGAACACCTGAATGACGGCTATGCTCGCCGCGTAAAGCAGCGACAGCAGCATTACCGAGAAATTGCCGTATACGAGGCGGATGGCGGCCTTAAAGCTGACTATCGAAAAGCTCTTCGGCACCCATACTACATCGGGATTACCAAGCTCCTCCACGTTGTTGAGAACCATTGGGAAAAGCTTTATGATGGGGTAGAGTATGGTAAAGCACATACCGATGATGAGCGAGGCCGCGAAGATCTTAACTATAAGGCCTTGGAAATAGCGGGTTCTGTGCAGGGGATCGGTGATGGAATTATCGTTCCATTTTTCCTTGAACCACGCGCCGAAGCCGCCGGTCTTGGCCTTTGCTTTAGCGTTTGCCATAATCTAATTTCACCACCTTCGTAAGAATAAATATCATGATCAACAGCGCCGCGAGCACGTTGATTAAGAAGCATACCGACAGGGCGCTGCCGACGCCTATTTTGTTTTTCGTAAAGGCGAAGGCGTATATTTCCTGCGATATTGTCGAGGCCAAGAACAGATCGACCAACGTATATACGAATACGAATATCGTCATGTTGCCGACCATGGGGAAGGTTATCTTCCAGAAGGTTTCGTAGGTGGTGCAGCCTTCAATCTTGGCAACCTCGTAAAGCGAGGGATTGATGGACTGGAGCGCCGCCAGATAGAGCAGCGTTTGAACGCCGGCCTTCGACACTATTGTGAAAATGTCGCTGATAACTCCCACGATGAAGGAGATAACGTTGGCCGGCAGGAAGCTGTTCGTGGTGAACAGGCTCATCAGGAAGC
>CANRER010000091.1 GCA_947629615.1 uncultured Clostridia bacterium
CGCCCGCGACCAGAACATCGTCGTGGACGGCGGCAGAGTGCTGCTTAAGGCCACGCCCGTTGCAAGCGACGACTGGATAAAAAATTCCAGCGGCAAAACCGGCTACAACGACAGTATCAACGGCAATAAATGGAAAAAATACTGCGCCTGGACCGGCGTTATCAGTGTGAACAGCAAGGTCTACAACAAGGGCAGCTATATTGAGGGCAGCTTTAGACAGCCCAACAGTCCCCGGGGCTATTGGACGGCCTTCTGGCTCAACGGACGGGACAGTTGGCCGCCTGAGACCGATATGTTCGAGTACCTGTCCAGCCACGGCACCTCCACCTGGTACACCGCCACCCACGGCGGCAGCGAGGGCGCGGGCTGGCAGTACGACAGCTCCGTCGGCAATATGCGCACCCAGTGGAACACCTTCAGTATAGACTGGGGCTGGGATTATATGGATATGTACGTCAACGGCAACCTATATTTCAGCCGCCGCGGCACCAGCGACGTGAGCTACCAGAAGAATATGCAGCTAATCATCAATACCGGCATAGGCGCGTGGGAAAGCGAGCCTAACAGCTCCACCGTGTGGAATACCGGCCTCGAGTGCCAGTGGATAAGGAGCTACCAGTACTATTAATATTGGGGGCCGGGAAAAAATACGCGCAGACCGTTCAAGGGCATAATAAATAGATTAATGCCGCTTTAAGTATTATATGTTTACTTAAAAACAATGTATTAATGTTGAAAATCCGCTCATTATGAGCGGATTTTCGTTTTTATTATGCCCTTGAACTATGAACGAAAATCACCCTCGGCGTACCTATGTACGCCGAGGGTGATTTTCGTCCATTCTGCGCGATTTTTTCGGCCGGCCCCGTGCGCTTCCGGCAACACAACGAAAACCTGCGCCGCGCGGGAGCTAACAAAACCCCTCATCAGTCGGCTTCGCCGACAGCTTCCCCCCGAGGGGAAGCCAAGGGCTGCTGTACGGATTTTTACTTTACGTAAAGACGATAGTAAAAATGCAATTACCGAGAAATGCGCAACACTCGCGGCGCGGATTTAGGCAATAAAAAATATAAAATATATCTTGCAATTTACGGAAAAAGTGGTATAATGTAGGTGTACGTTTATATTCAGCAAAAATAAAATATTTATGAGGTGAACAAAAATGAGCATGACAAACAAAAAAACCATTGAGGACATTGAGGTCAAGGGCAAAAGAGTTCTTGTGCGCTGCGACTTCAACGTACCCTTGAAGGACGGCGAGATAACCGACGAAACCAGAATTACCGCCGCGCTTCCCACCATTCAGTACCTTATCGACAAGGGCGCGAAGGTAATCCTTTGCTCGCACCTCGGCAAGCCCAAGGGCGAGCCCAAGCCCGAGCTTTCCCTCGCCCCCGTGGCAAAGAGGCTCGGCGAAAAGCTGGGCAAGGCCGTGGTTTTCGCGAACGACGCCGAGGTTGTCGGCGAAAAGGCCAAAAAGGCCGTTGCCGAGATGAACGAGGGCGACGTTGTTCTGCTTGAAAACACCCGCTACCGCGCGGAGGAAACCAAAAACGTCGAGGCCTTCAGCAAGGAGCTTGCCTCCCTCGCCGACGCTTTCGTTGACGACGCCTTCGGCACCGCTCACCGCGCCCACTGCTCCAACGTCGGCGTGACGGAGTTCGTTCAGCCCGCCGTGGCCGGCTACCTTATCCAAAAGGAAATCCAGTACCTCGGCAACGCCGTGAACGCTCCCGTCCGTCCCCTTGTGGCGGTGCTTGGCGGCAGCAAGGTATCGAGCAAGATTTCCGTTATCGAAAACCTGCTCGACAAGGTTGATAAGCTCATCATCGGCGGCGGCATGGCCTACACCTTCATGAAGGCCAAGGGCTACGAGGTGGGCGATTCCCTGCTCGAGGCCGATTTCATCGACTACGCCAAGGAAATGATGGCCAAGGCCGGCGACAAGCTTGTGCTGCCCGTTGATACCGTCGTTGCGAAGGCGTTCGATAACGACGCGGAAAG
Organism: uncultured Clostridia bacterium; assembly: GCA_947629615.1. Taxonomy (GTDB): domain Bacteria; phylum Bacillota; class Clostridia; order UMGS1883; family UMGS1883; genus JAFLUQ01. Next base: position 2,005 of record CANRER010000091.1, read on the forward strand.
CAAGGTCGTTCCCGAGGGCGGCATCGAGGCCGGCTGGCAGGGCCTTGACATCGGCCCCAAGACGGTCGAGCTGTTCTCCGATATTCTTAAAACCGCAAAAACCGTCGTTTGGAACGGCCCCATGGGCGTGTTTGAAATGCCCAACTTCGCCAAAGGCACCAACGCGATAGCCGAGGTTCTCGCCACGCTCGAGGACGCGACCACCGTAATCGGCGGCGGCGACAGCGTGGCCGCCGTGAACCAAGCCGGCTTGGGCGACAAGATGACGCACATCTCCACCGGCGGCGGCGCCAGCCTCGAATACCTCGAGGGCAAGGATCTGCCCGGCATAGCCGCCCTCAACGACAAGTAAAAAGCAGTCTGCACCAAAGGAGAATTTACAATGGGCAAATATATAATCGCGGGCAACTGGAAAATGAACAAGCTGCCCTCCGAAACGTGCGCCTTCGTTCGCGAGGTGGCCGAGGCCACCCGCGGCGCGGAGTGCGAGGTCGTTTGCTGCACGCCTTACGTCTGCCTCGGCGAGGCCGTTAAGGGCGCGGAAGGCACGCATGTGGCCATCGGCGCGGAAAACCTCCACTTCGAGGATAAGGGCGCCTTCACCGGCGAGGTCAGCGCGGATATGCTGCTCGATTTGGGCGTGAAGTACGTCATAATCGGCCACAGCGAGCGCAGGCAGTATTTCGCCGAAACTGACGAAACCGTGAACCGCAAAATCAAAAAGGCGCTCGAAAAGGGCCTTATCCCCATCGTTTGCGTGGGCGAAAGCCTTGAACAGCGCGAGGCCGGCATAACCACCGACCTGATTGCAATACAGATTAAAAAGGCGTTCGCCGGCGTCGGCGCGGAGGACGCGAAAAAGGTCGTTATCGCCTATGAGCCCATCTGGGCGATAGGCACGGGCAAAACCGCCACGGCCGACCAAGCCGAGGAAGTGTGCGCGGCGATACGCGCCATGCTCAAGGCCCTTTACGACGGCGAAACCGCCGAGGCCGTCACCGTTCAGTACGGCGGCAGCATGAACGCCTCGAACGCGGCCGAGCTCCTCGCCAAGCCCGACATCGACGGCGGCCTTATCGGCGGCGCATCGCTTAAGTCGGCGGACTTCGCCAAAATCGTCGAAGCCGCGAAATAAACCAAATCGGGCCGCCGCCCTGCGCGGCGGTTCGTTTACTGAAAGGACTGTTTTATTATGGCAAAAAAACCGATAGCTCTGCTCATTATGGACGGCTACGGCATAAATAAAAGCGACGAGGGCAACGCCATAAAAATGGCGAAAAAGCCCAATCTCGACAGATACATGGCCCAATGCCCCAACACCATAATCTCGGCCAGCGGGCTCGACGTGGGCCTGCCCGACGGGCAGATGGGCAACAGCGAGGTGGGCCACACCAACATCGGCGCGGGCCGCGTGGTCTATCAAATGCTGGTAAAGATTTCCAAGGATATTCAGGACGGAACCATACTCAAAAACGCCGCGCTTCGCGAAAGCATGGAGGCCGCCGCCAAAAGCGGCAAGGCTCTGCACCTTTTCGGGCTGCTCTCCGACGGAGGGGTTCACAGCCACAACGAGCATCTTTACGGCCTCATAGAAATGGCGAAAACGCTCGGCGTTAAGCAGCTTTACGTCCACGCCTTCCTCGACGGGCGCGACACTCCGCCCACCTCCGGCGCGGACTACATGGCAGCGTTGGTTGAAAAAATGAAGGAAATCGGCCTCGGAAGCGTGGCCACCGTGGCGGGCCGTTATTACGCAATGGACCGCGACAACGCGTGGGATCGCGTGGAAAAGGCCTACGCCGCGCTTGTTTACGGCGAGGGCGTAAAGGGGAACGACCCCGTGGAGGCGATTAAGGCTTCCTACGAAAACGGCGTGACGGACGAATTTATGCTCCCCACCGTCATCGACGAGGGCGGCATGATTACCGAGGGCGACAGCGTTATCTGCTTCAACTTCCGCCCCGACCGCGCCCGCCAGATAACCCGCGCCTTTGTCGATCCCGACTTCACGGGCTTTGAGCGGCGCGGAGGCTTCTTTAAGGTAAATTACGTGTGCATGGCGCAGTACGACGCGGCCATGCCGAACGTGACCGTCGCCTATCCGCCCGAGGCTCTCGCGCAGACCTTCGGCGAATACATCAGCGGCCTCGGCCTGACGCAGCTTCGTATTGCCGAAACGCAAAAGTACGCTCACGTGACCTTCTTCTTTAACGGCGGCGAGGAAAAGCAGTTCCCCGGCGAGGGGCGCATACTCATTCAGTCGCCCGACGTGCCGACCTTCGACCTTAAGCCCGAGATGAGCGCATACGAGGTGAAGGACGCGGTTATCAAGGAAATTGAGGCCGACAAGTACGACGTTATAATTCTTAACTTCGCCAACTGCGACATGGTTGGCCACACCGGCATTATCCCCGCCGCCGTCAAGGCTGTCGAGGCCGTGGACGACTGCGTGGGCCAAGTGACCGAGGCCGTGCTTAAAAAGGGCGGCGTGGTATGCATAACCGCCGACCACGGCAACGCCGACCAGATGATCGACCCCGTGACCAAGGCTCCCTTCACGGCCCACACCACCAATCCCGTGCCGTTCATCGTCGTTGGCGCGGACTGCGGGCCGCTGCGCGAAGGCGGGCGGCTTGCCGACATAACCCCCACTATGCTGAAGCTGATGGGCCTGAAGCAGCCCGCCGAAATGACCGGCGAAAGCCTTGTGAAGTAGGCTTCGCGGCAATATATTTTTGGAGGAGATTTCATGGATAACCGCCCCATCGGCGTTTTTGACAGCGGCCTCGGCGGCCTGACGGCCGTTAAGCAGCTTACCGACGTTATGCCCGCCGAGGACATAATCTACTTCGGCGACACGGGCCGCGTTCCCTACGGCAACAAAAGCCGCGAAACGATAATCCGATACACAAGGGACGACATCGGCTTTTTGCTCCGCCACAACATAAAGCTGATAATCGCCGCCTGCGGCACCGCCAGCAGCGTCGCCCTCCCCCACCTTGAGGATTTCGGCGTGAGGGTAATCGGCGTGCTGGAGCCTGCCTGCCAAGCGGCTCTCCGCCGCAGCAAAACCGGCAGGATAGGCGTTATCGGCACCGTCGGCACAATAAAAAGCGGCAAGTACGAGCAGATAATACGCTCGCTCGACCCTTCGGCGAAGGTTTTCAGCGCGGCTTGCCCGATGTTCGTGCCCTTGGTGGAAAACGGCTACGCCGAAAGCGAGGTGGCGCGCATGATTGCCGCCGATTACCTCTCGCCCCTGAAAGAGGAAGGGGTGGACGCGCTTATCTTGGGATGCACACATTACCCCTTGCTTGAAGGCGTGATAAGTGATATAATGGGTAAGGAAACGGAGCTTATCTCGTCGGGGCGCGAGGCGGCCTGCCGCGCGAGAGAGCTGCTCGCCGAGGCCGATATGCTCACCCGCGCCGAGGGCCCGGGCAAGTGCGAGTTTTTCGTTTCCGACAGCGCGGAGGGCTTCGCCGAGCTGGGCGGGCTTTTCCTCGGCAGGACGATAAGCTCCGACGTGCATAGGATAGAAATTTGAGCTTTGGAGATTTCCCGATGAAGAAAGTATATGTTGAAATAAACGGCAGAGTGACCTCCGGCGGAGAAACCGATTCGATGAACTACTCCACCGAGGGGCGGCTCTCCAAAAGATCCGGCAAGTACTACATACAGTACGTCGAAGGACTGCTCACGGGCGGCGGCGAGTGCCGCACGACGATAAAGGTCAACCCGGCGGGCGTTGTCACCATGCTGCGCAGCGGCGCGGCCAACACTCAGATGATATTCGAGGCGGGCCGCAGCCACATGAGCTGTTACGAAACCGAGTACGGCAATTTGACGGTGAACGTCACCGCCGGCGAGGTCAGCATAGACATGGACGACAACGGCGGCAGCCTTGATATTGACTATAATCTGTCAATAAACAACCTGCAAAGCAGCCGCAACCAC
>CANRER010000092.1 GCA_947629615.1 uncultured Clostridia bacterium
ACCGTTACCACCGCTCCCTGCCTTGCGGTAAACGAGTATACCAACACCGACAATATGTTCCAGATAACCCCCTCGGGCAGCGCGCTTGACTGCACCCGTTACGACAACGCCTTCCGCGTATGCTTCACCGACCCCGGTCAGGGCGTGGCCGCCGCTCAGTACATTGCTCAGCACAGCCTTGCCAACAGCGTTGCCGTAATCTACGACAGCTCCGACGCTTACTCCAGCGGCATTTATCAGGCTTTCGTTGAGGAGGCCGGCGCTCAGGGTCTTACCGTGGCCGCCGAGGAAGCCTTCACCGCCGACAGCAAGACCGACTTCTCCGTTCAGCTTCAGAAGGTTCAGGAGAGCGGCGCCGAGCTTCTCTTCCTGCCCATTTACTATCAGGAGGCCGCTCTTATTCTTCAGCAGGCCGACCAGATGGGCATTGACATTCCCGTGTTCGGCGGCGACGGTCTTGACGGCCTTCTCGCTCAGCTCGAGGATAACACCGCTCTTGCCGAGGGCGTTATGCTCATGACTCCCTTCGTTGACTCGAAGGACGACATTCAGACCACGACCTTTGTTGAAACCTACAAGGAGCTTTACAACGAAACTCCCAACCAGTTCGCGGCCGACGGCTATGACGCGGTTCTCGCGATGGCCACCTGCTTCGATGGCAACGTTGACCAGATCAGCGGCAACGCTTCCGACGTATGCGACTTCCTTAAGAAGAGAATGACCGAAATCAGCATCGAGGGCCTTACCGGTAACATCACTTGGTCCGCCGACGGCGAGCCCACTAAGGATCCCATCGTTGTTAAAATCGTAAACGGCGCTTACGAGGTAATGTAACCTCCGCGAATAAAAGCTTAAAACCAACGAAAATCCGCTCGTATGAGCGGATTTTCTGCGTTTTGCAAATGATTGCGACGACGTAAGGAGAGCCAATGGCTCCGTTTTTTATTTTGTGTATATCTTGCCTTCTCCTTGGGGAGAAGGTGGCGCGAGCATAGCGAGCGACGGATGAGGGGATAGGTGCGGGCATTCCCCCTACCGCCGCTTACCCAACAGCTCGCGGCGGACATACGCGAAAACCGCGTCCTCGCCATCGTCCTTAAGCATAACGAGCAGCTTCATCAAAAGCTCCTTTGTCGCGGGGTGGATAACGGCCCGCTCCTTCGAGCGCATGAAATACTCATAGGCCGAAGCGTCGGTATAGGCCGAGCCCTGATATACCCTGCACGCGGCGATGCGGTCGCAGAGCATTTCCGCAACGTAAACCGGCGGCATTTCCACGGGAACTATCTTCTTTTCCGGCCCGAGGGCGTAATCCGTCCAGTATTCGAGGTGGTGCTTGTTGCGGCCCTTATGGTGGAGCCACGCCGAGCTGTAGCCCTTATCCTCGCGCTCGGCGTTGTTGGGGCTGCGGTCGCCCTGATAGTACCTCGCGCCGGGTATAAACTCCGACGGGGTGTACTTTGAAAGGTCGTGGCACAGGCCGCGCCAATAAAGCCCCGCCTTAAAGCAGTATTTCATCACCAGAAGCTTGTGCTTGGTTATGGTTTTGAAGTGTCCGATGGCGTTCATTTTAATCTCAAATCTCCCAGTCGCCGCTGTCGTTATGCGTGCTGTATTCAAGCTCGGGGGTTTTCGCGCTGACCTTCATTCCGTCGGGCACGGAGCTGACGATAAAGGCGTTGCCGCCGATAGTCACGCCGTTGCCGATGACCGTGTCGCCGCCGAGTATGGATGTGCCGGAGTATATCGTCACATTGTCGCCTATGGTGGGGTGTCGCTTCACGCCGTGGAGCTGCTGCCCCTTGCGGGTGGAGAGCGCGCCCAGCGTTACGCCTTGGTATATCTTCACGTTGTCGCCTATTTTCGTGGTTTCGCCGATAACTATGCCGGTGCCGTGGTCGATGAAGAACCAGCGGCCTATCTCGGCGCCGGGGTGGATGTCGATGCCGGTTACGCTGTGGGCGTACTCCGTCATTATGCGCGGTATCATCGGCACGCCCAAAAGCAGCAGCTCGTGCGCTATGCGGTATATGGTTATCGCCAGCACGCCGGGGTACGAGAAAATAATCTCGTCGGTACTGTTTGCGGCGGGGTCGCCGGCGTAGGCGGCCTCGATGTCGGTCGCGAGGCAGGCTCTGAGAGCGGGTATCCGCCCGAGAAAGGCGTTCACAATATCCTCGGCGCGCCTGCGGGCCGCGCAGCGGCACTCCTCGTCGTTCTTGTCGCAGTCGCCCGTGGCGCGGGCTATCTGCTTGCCGAGATTATACTGTATGAACTCCAGCCTTTGCCCGACTATGTACTTTATATACTCGCCGCGCAGCTTGCTGCCGTCGAAAAAGCCGGGGAACAGAAGCTTGCGGATTTCCTCGGTAATTTCGATAAGAAGCCGGCGGTTTAGCATATTGTCCTCGTCGAGGCGGCAAATGCTGGGGTGGCTGCCGTAGCTTTCTATTATGTCGGACACCAGTTTTTCGGTATCGGCCTTCATGGGTTATGCCTCCTTATTCGGTTTTGGATAAATATATGACCCTTTGGGGAAAATATGACCTGTATTTATATGAAAGCAGGTGATGAACTTGAAGCCGGACGACAAAAGCCTCGAGGCCTTCGAGGCCGCCTCCGCCACGGACTGCACCGGCCTTATGGCCCGCGCGCCCGAAAACGAATACGAGTACGAGTCCTATATGGACGTGATGACCTTCTCGCCCAAGGATTTCCACTCCGGGGTAAACGGCGAAAAAATCCCAAAGGTAAGGTAGCGTATGTGCATAGGGAAACCCCCTATGCACTTATTATACATATAAAATCAAAAAAAATCAATATAATAATTGACTTTTTCAAGCGAAAATGGTAAAATTCTGTGAAGGAGGTAATCCCATGAACAAGACAAACGCCATGCGCCTGCTCGACGGCGCGAAGATAAAATATACCGTTCTCGAATACGAGCCGGACGAAAACGACCTCAGCGGCGTACACGTCGCGCGTCAGCTCGGGCGCGAGCCCGCGTCGGTGTTCAAAACCATCGTCACCCGCGGCGAAAAGCGCGGCGTGGTTGCGCTGTGCGTCCCCACCGACAGGGAGATAGACCTTAAAAAGGCCGCCCGTGCCGTGGGCGACAAGCGGCTCGAGCCCGTTGCGCTGAAGGAGCTTTTGCCGCTGACGGGCTACATACGCGGCGGGTGCAGCCCCATAGGCATGAAAAAGAAGTACCCCACATATTTTCATAAAACGGCTCTCGACCTGCCCGACATCTCCGTCAGCGCGGGGGTGCGCGGGGCTCAGATAGTTATGCCGGCGGCGGAGCTTATCGCCTTCATAGGCGCGGAAACCGCCGACCTCTGCGAGGAGGCAGGCGAATGAGCGAAAAACGGACAGGCGTGCTCGCGAGGCTGGCCCTCGTCACCTGTACGCTCATCTGGGGCAGCGGCTTTTCCGTAATGAAAAACACGCTCGACAGCGTGGGCAGCTTCAGTCTGCTGGCGATACGCTTTTCTATAGCTTCGCTGCTGCTTTCGGCGGTGTTCTGCCTGAAATTCCGCAAAATGAACATGGGCTACATAACCGGCGGCGCAGCGCTGGGGCTGTTCATCGGCGCGGCCTACGCGCTGCAAACCGTGGGGCTGAGCTTCACCACCCCCGGAAAAAACGCCTTTTTTACGGTGGTATACTGCCTTATCGTGCCGTTTCTGAACTGGGCCGTGGCCAAAAAGCGGCCCGACCGATATAACATCACGGCGGCCGTACTCTGCCTCGCGGGAGTGGGGCTGGCCTCGGCCGCGCCCGAGGGCGGCAATGTGAACGTCGGCGACCTGCTCACGCTTTGCTCGGGCTTTTTGTTCGCCTGCCACATCGTGGCCGTGAGCCGAATTGCCCCCGGTAAGGACGTGATTTTGCTGACGATATGGCAGTTTATTTTTTCCGCGCTCATAATGTGGGCGGCGGCGTTCGCGGCGAATGATTTCCCGGGAAAACTCGGCGGCGGAGCCATAGCCTCGCTGCTGTATCTGGGGATTGTGGCAACGGCTGTCGCGCTCATGCTGCAAAACGTCGGGCAGAAGTACGCCCCGCCATCGACGGCCGCGCTGATAATGAGCCTTGAATCGGTGTTTGGCGTGGCGTTTTCGGTGATATTCACTCATGAGCGGCTCACGCCGAGGCTGGTTCTCGGCTTCGCGCTGATTTTCGCCGCGCTGGTTATCTCCGAGGCCAAGCCCGGCATGAAGCAAAAATCCTTGTCGTAATTTTTGCGGCGCGCACAGCACACAATATGAAAGGTTAAGGGGCCCTCGGGCCCCTTAACCGCGTTCTTTCGGTCACAGAAGCGCACTCGCGCACATCGTATACCTATTTTTACCTTACTATCGGCTGGAGCTGGCGGCCCTCAAGGGCGGCGTCAACCGCGGGCAGCAGCATATCCCAATGCGCCACCATCGAGGCCGACTTACTGATCGGGTCGTCCTGCGAAAACGGCACAAAATACACGTTTTTGCTGTTGAGCAGCGTTCCTATGCTGCGGGCCGAGGCCCCGAGCGCGTCGTTCGTCGAGGGCGCGATTATCACGGGGCGGTGGTTGCGCAGCGTTGCCTTGGCCGCCATTGTGACGCTCGTATCCGTCACGCCGTTCGCCAGCTTGCCGAGGGTGTTGCCGGTGCAGGGGGCTATCAGCAGCGCGTCCAGAAGCTTTTTCGGGCCGATGGGCTCAGCGTCGGCTATAGTCAGCAGAGGCTTTTTGCGGCATATATCCTCTATTTCGGCCAAAAAATCGGCGGCCTTGCCGAAGCGCGTATCCGTCGAGGCGGCGTTGGCGCTCAAAATCGGCGTCAGCTCCACGCCGCTGCCGCTTATCTTTCGCAGTTCATCTATCACCTTTCGGAAGGTGCAAAACGACCCTGTCAAGGCGAAGCCCAGCTTCACCTGGGTTAAGTCCATTTTTATTCACCTGTCTCTCTGAAAATATTATATATGGTTTCCTTGATGATTTCGCCGGCGGTGACAGGCGCCACCTTGCCCGGCAGGCCTCCCGCGCGGATAACCCGCACCTCGGCCCCTGCGGCTTCGGCGAGGTCGCAGCCGAACGGCTCGGAGGCAAGGTCGATTATCAGCCGGCCCCGCATGGCGGCGAGAACGCTCGGCCCGATGACCCGCGCCGGCACGGTGTTGAAGATAACGTCGGCCTCGGCCGCCGCCTTCGGCAGCAGCGCGTACGGCGCGGGATTAAGCCCCGCCGCCTTTATGAGCGCGAAATCCGCCTGCTTGCGGGCGAAAACCGCGGTTTCGGCCCCAAGCGCCTTAAGCAGCCGCGAAAGATACTTGCCTATTCTGCCGTAGCCCAAAACTATTGCGCCCGAGCCGTTCAGAGTAACGGGCAGCTCCTCCATGGCTATCTGCACGGCTCCCTCGGCGGTCGGTATGGCGTTGGCAATCTCGAACTCCTCACGTTTAAGGTAGTCAACGTACCGTATGCCGTAGATTTTAAGCATGGATATTATTTTATCGTTCAGCTTGCCGCCCAAAAGAAGCTGGCGGCCGTCCATGAGGCGGAAGAGGTCGTTCAGCAGAATGGGCCGCAGGAGCTGCGGGGCGTAGACCGTGCTTCCGTCGGCGGAGGCCGGCAGCCCCAATATCACGACGTCGGCCTTGGCGAGGGCGGTTTTGAGGGGCGTATCCTCGGTGTAGCGGCTGACGTCGGCCATGTCGGCGCGCATGGAGGCGCAGAGCATATCTATGCGCTCGTCGCCGCCGATAACGAGTATTTTTTTCATATTCTATAAGGGGCGGACACCCGCCCCGTCCTCCCTTCACTGTCTTTCTATATATAATATGCCGCGCCGCCGCCGATGGCACCCCGCGCCGCCCGCCGAAAAAATTTTTGAAAAAGGGCTTGACAAACCGCCCCCGTTGTATTATAATAATCACTGTTGATTGACATT
>CANRER010000093.1 GCA_947629615.1 uncultured Clostridia bacterium
CAAGGTGCTTAAAAACACCCTTGCGCTCGTAGAGGGGCTTTCGGCCAACAACGTACTGCTTTACGGCGACGCCGGCACGGGCAAGAGCAGCACAGTCAAGGCCGTGGTGAACGAGCTGAAGGACAGAGGTCTGAGGCTTATCGAGCTGCAAAAAAGCCAGCTTTTCCTTTTGCCGGGCATAATGGACAGGCTCGAGGGCAGCCCGCTGAAATTCATTATTTTTATCGACGATTTGAGCTTTAACTCCGGCGACGGGGATTTTGCCGCGCTTAAGGCCATACTCGAGGGCGGCGTAAGCAGCCGCGGCAGCAACGTGGCGGTTTACGCCACGAGCAATCGCCGCCATCTGGTGCGCGAAACCATGAGCGAACGCGACGGCGACGACGTTCATCTTTCCGACACTCTTCAGGAGCTGCAAAGCCTTTCGGCCCGCTTTGGGCTGACGGTCACGTTTCTGCGGCCCGAGAAGGACGTTTTTGCCGACATTGTGGTGCGGCTGGCCGAGGCGCGGGGCATTGCCGCCGACAGGGACGAGCTGTGCCGCAGGGCCGAAGCCTACGCCATACGCGCCGGCGGGCGGACGCCTCGCGCCGCGAAGCAGTTTGTGGAGCTTGTCCGCGCGGGAGTGATGTAGGGCGCGGCCCTCTACGATGGCGAATGAAAACATATGTTAGCGATTAGCGGATTTACGCAAACGAAAAGAGGAGTAAAAAACTCGCACCGTAAACTGACGCGCACGGGGCCGGCCGAAAAAATTGCGCAGAACGACGTCGGAGCAGGCTTCGCATCGCGGTTTAGGCTTTTTCAAAACCTAAACCGGGCTCGCTTTGCCGCTCCTCCTTTTCCCCATAAATCCGGCTCCGCCGTCTTTGCGGGGCCCCTATCGCCCCGCCGCGCAGCGGCGCAAAACAGGCGAATGCCTGCGCCGAGGGTGATTTTCGTTCGTAGTTCAAGGGCTTAAAATAACGAAAATCCGCTCGTAACGAGCGGATTTTCTACATTAAGTCAATCGTTTTTCAATACATATAATGTTCAATGTAGCCTTATATCAATAAATTCAGCCCTTGAACGGTCTGCGCCATTTTTTTACGGCCCCTTTATTCAGCATTTACAGCACGTACACCTTACATTTACGGCGGCCGAACTGATAGCACTCGCTCTTAGTGAGGAACAGCAAATCGACGCGGTTCCCCTTAATTGCGCCGCCGGTATCCGCGGCGACGGCGTAACCGTAGCTCCAACTCCCGTCAACGGCCTCGACATACACTCTCGAGCCGAGAGGAATAACCTTGGGGTCAACGGCGATAACGCCCTTCTGAAGCGGAACGCCCGTGGCGCTCTGGCCCGCGTAGCCGCCGTTTTCCTCGGGGGAAGGGTCGTAGGCGGTGGCAAGACATTCCACAACGTACTTATACTCGAAGCCCTCGGACGAGGCCTCGGCGGTGCCGTACTCGATTATCTTATCGCGGCTTTCGGCGAGTATCTTGGTGCCGAGAGCCTTGCGGCTGACCTCGACGCCGCCGTCGTAGACAATCTCGTATTCGACCTCCTTTATGCCGTCAACGCCCTCCTGAACGGTGACGGTCTTGCCCTTGGGTAGGCCGCTGTTGGCGCGGCGTATTATGTCGCGGGGAATGGTTTCGGTTTCGGTGACGGTGGAAACATAGGACAGGCTCATTATGCTGCTACTGACGCTCGTGAGGTCGTCCACGGCCATTGCCGCCGTACCCGTGAGCGCAAGCGCGGCCGCCGCCGTACCCGATATAACGCCCCTGACAAGCAAAGCAAGCTTTGCTCTTTTCTTAAAATTCATACCTTAACTTCCTTTCACATTCAAAAACCTTTTCGGGCCTATGTAATCAAAGGCGGCCCACTCGGCTTTCTTAGTGTCGGGAATTATTATATACGAATTTATTACATTTGTCAAGGGTTTTTTGTAAATTTGTTATATTTTCGTAATATTTGTTTAATTTTTACATACGCGCCTTGTGAAAAGCCGATAAATTCTGCGGAAATTTTTTGCGTTTATTTGTCGGTTTTTGCCACGCGGCTACGCATTTTGCCCAAATTTGGCGAACGGTTTTTGGATAATTTTTCTTTTTTGGCCCAAATTTATTTTTAACAATTTTTATCTAAAAAATACATCGGGGCGAAATATTTTTGCGTCAGCCCAAGGCCCGGTAATTGCCGAGGAAGCGGTAGGCGGTGGCGTAGGCCCGAAGCTGATTGAGAGCCTCGCTGACGTTCGCGCTGCCGACGTTGCCCTCGAGGTCTACGAAAAACATATAATCGCCGTGGCGGTCGGCTATGGGGCGGCTTTCGATTTTGACCATGTTCACCCCGTTATCGCGGAAGAAGCACAGCGCCTCGCAAAGGCTGCCGCTGACGTGCGGCGCGGAAAACATGATGGAAATTTTCGCGTTCGACGCGTCGGCCACGGGCGACCGCCCGATGATGATAAAGCGCGTGCGGTTATTCGGCGCGAAGTTGATGTTGGGCTTCAGTATCTTCAGGCCGTAGATATCGGCGGCGCGGGCCGAGCATATCGCGGCTCGCGTCCTGTCGCCCATCTCGGAAACCATGCTCGCCGCCACGGCGGTGTTCAGCACCTTGTTTTGCACCCAGTCCTTATCGGAAAGGTATTCGCGGCTCTGATAAAAGCCCTGCTCGTGGGAGTAGACCTGCGCAACGTCGTCGATTTCCGCGTCGGGCGTGCCGACGAGGCACTGGCGCACGTCCACATACGTTTCGCCGACGATGTAGACCTCGTACTTTGCGAGAAGATCCAGCACGTCGATGATGCTGCCGGTGGAGTAATTTTCGACGGGCAGCACGCCGAAGTCGGCCCTGCCGAGTACAACCTCGACAAACACGTCCTCGAAGCTGCGGACGCTATAGATATTGTCCTCGAAAACGGCGGCGGCGGCCTCGCTGCCGAAGGAGCCGTCCACCCCCTGATAGGCCGCGCGGCCGTTGAGCCTGCTGCCTCCGTCGTAGGTCAGGGCTATGCTCTTTTGCAGGCGGCGGCTCTCGGCCATTATCGTTTTGAAAATCTCCTCCACATGGCGGCGGTAGCGGCTCGTTTCGGTGCGGGAAACGCGGTCGGCCAGAACGAGGCGCTCGCGCTCGGGGTCGAGTATTTTAATGCCGTTTTTCATCTTTATCGCGCCTATCTCCTCGCCGGCGGCCATGCGCCGCTCCAGCAGCGGCACTATCTCGGCGTCCACCTCGTCGATGGTTTGGCGCAAAGCGTCCAATTCATTCATTTATCTTCATACCTCCAAGCAAAAAATCCATTGTGCAAAGGGCGGCGCAGCTTTCGATAACGACCGCCGCGCGCGGAACTATGCAGGCGTCGTGGCGGCCCTTTATCACCAGCTCGGCGTCGGTTTTGGTTTTGAAATTGACGGTGCTCTGCGGCTTCGCTATGGAGGGCGTAGGCTTCACCGCCACGCGGAAGGAAACCGGCATACCGTTGGTTATGCCGCCGTTTATGCCGCCGTTGCGGTTCGTCCTTGCGCGAACGGAGGAGCCGTCCATGTAAAGCGCGTCGTTGGCCTCGCTGCCGCGCATGGCGGCTATGCCGAAGCCCGCGCCGAACTCAACCCCCTTAACCGCCGGCACAGCGAACAAAAGCTCCGAAAGGCGGCTTTCAAACGCGCCGAAGATAGGGTCGCCGAGGCCGGCGGGCAGACCGAGCGCCGCGCCCTCGATTACGCCGCCCACGCTGTCGAGGTCGCGCTTGGCGGCCATGGCGAGGTCGTACATCTCCCTGCCGCGCTCATCGCTGAGCGTGGGAAAGGGCTTGGCCTTCAGGGCGGCAAGCTCCTCGGGGGCGAGGGTCTCGAGGGCGGGGCCTTCGTCCTCCACGGGGCCTATGCTTTTTATCCGCGCGGCCACGTACACTCCCCTGCTTTCGAGCCAACTCTCGGCAAGCGCGCCGGCAAAGACGAGCGGGGCCGTCAGCCGCCCGGAAAAATGGCCGCCGCCGCGATAGTCGTTATATCCGCCGTAGCGCACGAAGCCGGAATAGTCGGCGTGGCCGGGGCGGGCGTTTTCGGCGAGGTTGGAATAGTCCGCGCTGTGCTGGTCGCTGTTATATATGACGAAGGCCAGCGGCGTGCCGGTGGTTTTGCCGTTAAAAACGCCGCTGAGTATCTCGGGCTTATCGGGCTCTCTTCGGGCGGTGGCGATGCCGCTCATGCCTGTGGCGCGGCGCGCGAGCATACGGGATATGGTCTCGGTATCGACGGGTATCCCCGCGGGCAGGTCGTCGATTACGCCGCCTATGGCGCGGCTGTGCGATTCGCCGAATATGACAAGCTTCAGGTTTTTTCCCCAGTATGAGCTCATTTTATCCTTCCTCCCAAGCGGACGAACCTATCCCAAAAATCGGGCAGGCTCTTTTTTACGCACTCGGCCCCGTCTATCGTCAGCTCGCCCTCGACATGGGGCGATATCGCCGCGAGAGCCATGGCTATGCGGTGGTCGTTATGCGCGGAGCAGACCGCCCCGCGAAGGGGCGCTCCGCCGCGGATTACAAGGTAGTCGGCCCCTTCGGTCACGTCCGCGCCGAGGCGGGTCAGCTCCTCGGCGGCGGCGGCGAGGCGGTCGCTCTCCTTAAGGCGGAGGCGGCCGGCGTTATATATGCGGCTCTCGCCGGGAACGGTGGCCATGACGGCGGCCAGCACGGGCGCGAAGTCGGGTATTTGCGAAACGTCCGCCTCGACGGGGAGGCGGGCCGTGCCGTCGCTTTTATAGCCGCCCGGCACGTCGGCGATTTTCATGCCCATGCGGCGGTACACGTCCACCGTGGCGCGGTCGCCTTGTACGGAGGCGTGGTTCAGGCCGAGGCAGGTGACGCTGCCCATCGCGAGGAAGAACCCCGCCTGCGAGAAGTCGCCCTCGACGGTATAGACGGCGGGGCGGTAGCTTTGGCCGCCCCTGACGAAATATCCGTCGGCGGTTTTTTCGGCGGTTATGCCGAACTCGCGCAGCACGGCGAGCGTCATATCGACGTAGCCCTCGGACTGGAGGGGCGTCGTCAGAGTTATGCGGCTGTCGCCCTCGAGGAGCGGCAGCGCGAACAGCAGGCCCGTCAAAAACTGGCTGCTGACGTCGCCGCGCAGGGCGTACACCCCGCTTTTGAGCCGCCCCTCGGCGGTGAGCGTGGAGCCGTTCAGGGCGAAGCGCACGCCCTGCTCGTTGAAAATATTGAAGTAGTCGGTCAGCGGCCTCTGCATAAGGCGGGGCGAGCCCTTTATCTCGACGCGGCCGTTCAGCGCGAGCGCGAGCGGCAGCATAAAGCGCAGCGTGGAGCCGGACTCGTTCGCGTCCATCGGGGCGTCGGCTTTTAGGGCGTCGAGGCAGGCCTCGGTGGCGCGGCAGTCGTCGCTGTCGCCGACGTTCACGGCTCTGCCGCCGCCCAGCGCGGCGCAGATGAGCGCACGGTGGCTGTAGCTTTTGGAGGGCGGCATAAGCATTTCGCCGCCGAGCGGGCCGGGAGTTATGGTTATTTTCATCGTTTATTCCCCTCTTATGATGGCTTCAAGCCCGTCCATATCCGTTTTATGGCAATAGCCCTCGCCCATGCGGCGCACAAGCACCACGCCTATGCTGTCGCCGGAGCGTTTTTTGTCATGCCCGGCGGCGGCGATGAGGCCCTCGCGGTCGTCAAAGGCGGTTGGCAGGCCGTATTTTTCGCAAAGAAGCTTTATCGTGTCAAGCGTGCCGACGTCGGTGAGGCCGGCGCGCTCGGCGTATTCGGTTATCACGCACATACCTATGGCCACGGCGGCCCCGTGGCTTATCGCGCCGTAGCCGAGGCGGTTTTCCACGGCGTGGCCGACGGTGTGGCCGAAGTTCAGCAGCATACGCTCGCCCGTGTCGCGCTCGTCGGCCTCGACGATTTTCGCCTTTATGGCG
>CANRER010000094.1 GCA_947629615.1 uncultured Clostridia bacterium
ATGCAGCTTCTCTCTAACACTATTGTGCGGTATTGCCTAAAATCTTCTTTTGTAAAGTATAAATTTACTGTGGGACTGCAAAATTGCAATCCCAAATTATGTGATATGAATCCGCCAAGGCAATCGCTGGCAATAATCGATGGAGATGCAGAGATTTTTAATTTTTTTCGCAGGTGTTTATAATAATTGTTCCTCAATAAACTGCCGGGCTTAAACAGAAATATTTGATACATCTTTTCAATTATTTTTTTCAATTTAAATTCACTCTCCTTATGAAACTTTATATATTGTAAGGCTAAATGATAATTGAAACCTTTTGAAATACTTGAAACGACAGCAAAACTCTTTACTGCTATTAGCCTGATTTTCGCATAACTCGTATTTAAATGGCCTGTGATTTGTCATAGGACGTGCGTCAGCATGTTCATTTTCCCCTTGAAAAATAGCTGGCGAGCATTTACAATCTTTTTGACGATATTTAAAGATATTTTGTGTGCTATTATGCTATTTTTAATTTTTACTTTACATAATCATAATTATAATATCATAAGACAGCCGCTTTTGCAAGAGAAATCTCTGATTTTCAATAAAATAAGACGTGAGCCGCGGCTATTACATCAGCGGGGCAAAAATCCGAAGCGCCGCGCTGAGAAACCGCTTCCAAAGCGGCCTCGACTTTATTCCCTCCGCCGTCAGGCGGCGGCAGCGGCCGAGCGTTTCCTGAAAATCGGCCTCCACGTCATGCACGGCGGGGCTGTCGAGCATCCACGTCGCGCATTCAAAGTGAAGGTAAAGACTGCGGAAATCAAGGTTTATGCTGCCCACCACGGCGACCGCGTCGGCCCTGATCGATCGCGTGGCCCACCACGGCCACCTCGTCGTCGCTGCAAAAGTTTTTCGCGTGGATAAAGCCGGGCGTGAACTCGTATACCTCGACGCCCTTTTCGATAAGCTCGCGCGCGTCCTCGAGCGCGACGTAGTAGGCGTACCAGTGGTCGGGCTTGGCGGGGATAATAAGCTTCACGTCCACGCCGCTGCGGGCGGCGTTCACGAGCGCGGTTTTCATCGAGTTATCGAGTATAAGGTAGGGCGAGGTTATGTGAACGTAGCGTCTGGCCTTGTTAATGATGTCGCTGTAAACGAACTCGCCGACCTGATAGTCGTCGTTCGGCGCGTCGGCGTAGGGCATTATGTAGCCGCCGCTTTTGGCCTTGTATTCCCAGTCGGGCTTGAAGTCCGCCGGGTCGATTTGCTTTTTGCGCTCGGTAATCTGCCACATCTGTAGGAATATCGCCGCAAAGCTGAACGCCGCGTCGCCGGTCAGGCGCACGGCGGTGTCCTTCCAGCAGCCGTAGGGCGAGGTGAGGTTGACGTACTCGTCCGCGAGGTTCACGCCGCCGTTAAAGGCGACCTTGCCGTCTATGACGGCGATTTTGCGGTGGTCGCGGTTGTTTTGCAGCGTGGAAAGAAACGGCACCAGCGGCATGAACGCCTTGCATTTTATGCCGTAGCGCACAAGCTCCACCGGGTATCGCTTGGGTATCTGCAAAAGGCTGCCGACGCCGTCGTACATGACGCGCACATCCACGCCCTGCGCGGCCTTTCGCTTCAAAATATCGAGCACGGTGTTCCACATTTCGCCAAGGCCGATGATGAAATACTCAAGAAAAATGTACTTTTCGGCGGCTTCGAGCGCATCCAAAAGGTCGGGCCAAAAGTCCTCGCCGTAGGGATAGTACTTCACGTCGGTATTCTTGAACACGCTGTAGCCCACAAACTCGTTGCGGTGGGTGAAATTCACCGTGCCGAAGCGGTGCGGAAAGGAGGAGCGTATCTCCTCGAGAACCTCCTCGCTTTGCGGAATTGCGCCGGTAAAGGTTTTGTCGATGTATTTTACGCGGTGGAAGAATTTTCTTGTGACCGTCTGGCCCTGCACGTAAAAGTAAAACAGGCCGCCGAACAGGGGGAAAATGGTTATCGGCACCACCCAAGCCAGCTTGTAGGTCGGGTCCTTATCGCTGTTTACTGCGCTGATGACCGCCATCGTAGACACAAGAAAGAGCAGCGCGTCCAGAAAGACCACGTATTCGCGCGCCATAAGAACGGCCCCGAACAGGACCGTAAGCTGAAAAATCATCAAAAATACGACAATTACCGCCTGACTGAACAGCACGCGGCGCAGCTTTCTCAAATGGCGCTTAGGCATTCATTTCACCTCTGTGAGTCGATGGTTACGGCGCGGCGGCGGTTATCCCAGCCGACGTTAAAGCCGAAGATTTCGGCAAAGGCCCTCACGGGCAGCATAACTCTGCCGCCAAGCATTACCGGCGGCGCGCTGACGGTGCGGCGTTCGCCGTCCACGCTGACGCCCGTGCTGCCAAGGGCGGCGGTCACGGTGATTTTGCCGTCCGTGACGGCGGCCTCGCGGGCGGCGGAGTTCCACAGCACCGAAAGGCCCATTTCTTCAAGCACGGCCCGCATGGGAACGTAGGTCGAGCCGTCGATAATTATCGGCGGCACGTCGAAATACACGCCGTGGCCGTCCACGTCCACGCTGACGGGCTGCGAAAAGGCGCAGCCGTTGCGCTGGGCGAAGTTTTCGGCGTAAGAGCCGGCGGAGCCGTAAAGCGTCACGCCCGAGCCGGCGAAGGCGTAATCGTCGATGAACTGCACCGTGTCGGGCACGATTACCGCCGCGAGCGAGGAGCAGTCGCTGAAAGCGCCCTCCTCGATGGAAACGAGGGAGGAGGGGAGATAGACCGCCGCTATATTGTCGTTCGACATAAACGCCCCACAGCACACCGAGGTTATGCCGTCCGGCACGCTGACGGTTTTCCCGCTGCCGTTATAAGCGACGAGCATATCGTTGGCGACGACGAACTCGTCGCTTTGGCGGCGAAGCCAAGCCGTGCCGTCGAAAGCCCCCACCCCGACGTGGGCAAGGCTTTTGGGAAAGTCGATGTTTGTAAGATTTTCGCAGTTGACAAAGGCGTTATCGCCGATTTCAACAAGCCCCTCGGGCAGGGAAACGCGCTCGACCGCCGCGTTCCCGGCAAAGGCCGAGGCGGCAATCCGCTTGACTCCGGCGGGGATTATAACGTCCTTCGCGGAGCCGTTATACTTAATCAGCAGCGTTTCGCCGGCTGTCAAAAACTCGGCATCGCCGCTGTCGAGCCACGGCGCGCCGTTAAAGGCCGAGGCCGACACGTATTCCACCGGCCCGGCAAAGGTCACGGTTTTAAGCGCCTCACAGCCGTCAAAGGCCTCGTCGCCTATCGAGGAGGCCGACGCGGGAAGCCGCACCTCGAAAAGGCCGCGGCAGCCGCGAAAGGCGCGGTCAGCGATGGTCGTCAGCCCCTCCTCGATAACTACCTTTCTAAGGCTTTGGCAGTCGGCAAAGGCCCCTCGGCCAATCGAAACCACCTTGTTCCCGCCTATGTAGGCCGGGATAGTCAGCCAGCCGGGTTCGCCGGCAAAGCCGGTAATCTCTCCCGTGGCTTTGTTAAAAAACAATAGCGCCTCGTCCACGCGGTAAACGGGTATCCTCGCCTCGGCAAGAGCCTGCGCGGGGAGCAGCATGAGCGCCGCGACGAGCGAAATCAGCTTTTTCAAGGCTGTATCCTCCTTTGTACGGGCGGCCAAAAGCCGCATACTGCTTTTATTTTAATACATAAGGGGGAAAATGTCAATATTTTTAATCTATTTTTAATATGCCTTCGGCTGCGCCGCCAGCGTTACGGCCACCTCGTGGAGAGTCGCGTCGCGCATAAAGGATAGGCGAATGCTTTCGCCGCTCTGGTGGGCGAACAGCTTTTCCCTCAGGGCGAGCATAGTTCCGACCTCCGCCCCGTCGGCGTAAACTATAACGTCGCCGTAGCGCAGCCCCGCCTCAAAGGCCGGGCCGGAGGCGTCGAGCTGGGCGACGTAAAGCCCGCGTGTGAAGCTGACCGCCGCGCCCATATACCGCGCGGCCTCGCCGGTATAGGCGTAAAGGCCGAGATACGGCGTTTCAAACTCGCCCGTGCGGCTTATTCTCTCTATGACCGGCACGCAAAGATTTATCGGCACGGCGAAGCCCATGCCCTCGGCGGACGAAACCTTTATCGTGTTTATGCCGATAACCTCGCCGTCGGAATTTATCAGCGGGCCGCCGCTGTTGCCGGGGTTTATTGATGCGTCGGTCTGGATAAGGTCCTCCATCAAATCGGCCGAGCCGCCGCTTTCAATGGTTATCGAGCGGCCCACCGCGCTGACTATGCCCGCCGTCACCGTGCGCTCGAACTGCATACTGAGCGGGTTTCCTATCGCCGCCACTCTTTCCCCGACGCGAAGCTCCTCCGCGTTGCCGAGGGCAGCCGGGGTGAAGCGTCCGCCTTCAATTTTTATCACCGCAAGGTCGAGAGCCGCGTCGCTCCATATCTCCCGCGCGGCGCGTGTGTCGCCGCTCATCAGCGTTACGGCAATCTGCCCCGCGCCCGAGCCTATCACGTGCTGGTTCGTGATGATATAGCCGTCCTCGGTGGCGATAACGCCGCTGCCCATGTTATAGCTGCTGCCCGTTCCCGAGGCGCAGGATATGCCCACCACCGAGGGCAGCGCCCGCTCTATCACGTCGGATAGGGTAGGCTCCTCCTCGTCCTCGACGCGCGGCAGCTCCTGCACCTCTGTCGAAAGGCGGGCGAGAGGCTCCTCGGGCTCGTTCCTGCGCACCATTGAAAGATATATCCCGCCCGCCGTTATGCTGACCGCGGCCACCAGCCCAAACGAAAACACGGCCCAAAACAGCGCTTTAAGAATTTTGTTCATTCGTTCACGCTCCCTTTGGATATAGGGTGCGCCCGAAGCGGTTTTTTATACGGGTCGAACGCTTTTGAACCGTAAAAAGGGAGCCAAGATGAATATCCGGTTTTGGTTGAGAATTAGTATTAAGGCATATTATCGGCGTGATTTTAATATACTGATTTTGTAGACGTTACATTAAAGGAGAGTTAAAATCATGGAAAATAATAATATATGCGTTACCGGTTATGTCGAGGGCGACCCCGTGTTCAGCCACAGGGTGATGGACGAGGACTTTTACAAATTCATGGTGCGCGTGCCGCGCTTAAGCGAGGCGGAGGACGTGCTGCCCGTTACTATATCCGAAAAGCTTATATGCCCGTGGCTGAGGGACGGCGTTAAGGCCCGCGTGGCGGGGCAGCTTCGCTCCTACAACAAATACACCGACGCCGGCACTCACCTTGTGCTGACGATATTTGTTAAGGAAATCGACCTTGCGGAGCTGGGTACGGGCGAAAATCCCAACGAAATTTTCATTAACGGCTTTATCTGCAAGCCCCCCGTTTACCGCAAAACTCCCTTCGGACGCGAAATAACCGACCTTATTGTCGCGGTGAACCGTGCCTTTAACCGCAGCGACTACATACCCGCCATAGCGTGGGGCCGCAACGCTGTGTTCGCCGAAAAGCTTGGCGTAGGCACGAACGTGCAGATATGGGGAAGGCTTCAGTCGAGGGAGTACGTGAAGAAGCTCAGCGAGAGCGAAAGCGAAACGCGCACGGCCTACGAGCTGTCGATTACGAAAATTGATAAAGTAAGTGAATAAAATCTGCTTTTGCCGCTCAAAATAGCGATGTAAACCAAATAAAAAATTTTTTAAGGAGAGATCGACATGAGCAGCAGAAGCAACAAGAACGTTGTACCCGAGGCCAAGCAGGCCATGGATAAGTTCAAGATGGAGGCCGCCCGCGAGGTTGGCGTGGACATGAAGGAGAACGGCTATAACGGCGACAAGACCGCCAAGGAAAACGGCAGCGTCGGCGGCCAGATGGTCAAGAAAATGATCTCCGAAACCGAAAACGGCATGAAGTAAAA
>CANRER010000095.1 GCA_947629615.1 uncultured Clostridia bacterium
GGCTATGGCGCGGCGGATACCGTCGCGGTAAACGAACGGCACAAAGCATTTTTCATAGGGCGTTCCGCCGCGGCAGTCGGCACAGCTCGGCATGGCGAACTCGCTGCCCATCGGCGCGCCGCAGACCGAGCATCTGGGGCCGGTTATCCTCGGCAGCGAAGCCTCGCAGGCCGCGCAAAAGCCGTTCTCCTCCTCGGCGAGGCCGCCGCAGGCCGGGCATTTCGGCGGGAACAGCAGCGAAAGCGGGTTTCTCATTCGCCGGCCGCCTTTCTCGGGGGTTTTTCGCCGTGCGCGTCGTCGGCGCGGTTTTTCTCGCGGACGATAAGCTCGTCAAGCTCACAGCCGAGCGCCTCGCATATCCTGTCGAGGTGGTCGAGGTTGACGCGCTCGCATATTTCGTGGTACATATCGTTTATCGTATTTGCCCTGATACCGGTTTTGCGGGCGAGGTCGGCCTGCGTCCAGCGACGCTCGCCCAACCTTGTGGACAGCATTATCCTTATCGACATAAGCTTCTCCCCTTTTTGCGTATTTAGATATATTATAACAAAAAGCGGAGTTTAATTCATAATTTTGATAGATTTTATCGTATTATGTTATAATTCCACGAAAAAAAGAGGGAACCCCTCGGGTTCCCTACGGCGCGTTCAATCCTTAAAAACGTCGATGTTTTCATATATGTAGGCCGCCCAGCTCAACAGCGTGAAGCCCGCGGCTATCCACAGCGCGGCGGCGGCCCAGCCCGGGCGGTAGCCCTCGACGAAAATGGAGAACAGCACGGCGAAAATCTGCACGTTGGTCTTTATCTTACCCCACCACGACGCGGCGATGACCTTGCCCTTATCCACGGCCACCACGCGCATACAGGTCACGAACAGCTCCCGCGCGATGATAATGGCCGCCGGCCAAACGTTCACGGTGCCGTTTTGCACAAAGCACAGCAGCGCGCCGAAAACCAGAATTTTATCGGCGAGGGGATCCATTATCTTGCCGAACGACGTGACGAGGTTATATTTCCTCGCTATGTAGCCGTCGAAAAAGTCGGTTATGCTTGCGAGGGCGAACACCACGCCCGCCGCCGCGCCGTGGCCCGACAGCATTAGCGCCATCGTCACCGGCACAAGAACTATCCTCACCATTGTGAGCTTGTTGGGTAAATTCATTTTTCTTCCTCCTCAATACATTCAACCTCAATACATTCAACCTGTTTTCCGTAAAGGTCGTAATCGTCGCTGTCCACTATTTCGACCCACGCAAGGCTGCCGGGAAGCAGCTCCCGCGACGCGCCGAAGTATATCACCGGGTCAACGCCGGGGCTTTCGCCCCCGCTGCGCCCCTGCCAAAGGTTCCCGTCAAAGCTTTCGGCCATGACGAGGAGCCTTTTGCCTATCATCGCCCTCCCGCGCTCAATCGAAAGCTCCCGCGCGAGCGCCATGGCCTCGTCGCGGCGGCGCTGCTTTTCCTCCTCGGGAAGCTGGCCGCCCAGCCTCGCGGCGGGGGTGCCTTCTTCCTGTGAGTAGGCGAAAACGCCCACCCTGTCGAAGCTGGCCTCCTTTATCAGCGACAACAGGTTCGCGAACTCCTCCTCGGTTTCGCCGGGGAAGCCCGCGATAAGGCTCGTCCGCACGGTTACGCCGGGTATCTCGCGCCGCAGCCGCTCCACAAGCGCAAGCGACTGGGCCCGCGTAGTGTGCCTGCCCATGCGGCGCAGCACGTTGTCGTCCCCGTGCTGTATAGGGATGTCGAAATATTTAACGATTTTTTCTTCGCTTTTGACGGTTTCAATCAGCTCGTCGGTCACGGCCTCGGGATAGCAGTAATGCAGCCTTATCCACTCCGCCCCGTCTATGCGGCAAAGGCGGCGCAGCAGCTCGGGGAGCTGCCTTTCGCCCCTGTCCTCGCCGTAGCGGGTGACGTCTTGGGCGACAAGTATCAGCTCCTTCACCCCGTCGGCGGCCAAAGCGGCGGCCTCGGCGAGAATGTCGTCCATGGCGCGGCTGCGGTACCGCCCGCGTATCATAGGTATGGCGCAGTAGGTGCAGCGGTTGTCGCAGCCCTCGGCAATTTTCAAGTAGGCCGTATGCGGCCGCGTGGTGACAAGCCTCGGCAAGCCCTCCGGCACAGAGGCGTCGGCGGGCTTGAGGATAGTTTCGCGCGCGCCCTTAAGGCCGCGCTCCACGGCGGCGGCTATCTCGTCAAAGGCGGTGGAGCCGATTATCAAATCGACCTCGGGCAAATCGCGGCGGATGTCGTCGGCGTAACGCTGGGCAAGACAGCCCGCGGCGGCGAGGAGTCGGCACCGCCCCCGCTTAAATTCGGCCATTTCGAGCAGGGTGTTGATGGACTCCTGCTTGGCGCTGTCGATAAAGGCGCAGGTGTTCACGACTATCGCGTCGGCGAGGGCGGGGTCGTTCACAAGCTCAAAGCCGTGTTCGGCCAAAAGGCCGAGCATATTTTCGCTGTCGCAAAGATTTTTGTCACAGCCCAGCGACACAAAGCCTATCGTCATGCTCAATCCTCCCATTCAACGTCCCTGAAGGCGCTTCGGGCGTTCATCGCGCCCCGTATGTCGGAATATGTAAACCCGCGCCGCGCGAAGTACGCCACTATGCGCGAACGCTCCTTCGGGTTGCTCAAATCGGCCCCCTGAAAGCGCCGCTCCATTATTTCGGCCACCCGTTCGGCCCCGTCGTCGGCGGAGCCGGCCGCCAACACCTCGTCCACAATGTCGCGGCTTACGCCGCGGCGCAGCAGCTCGCTCCGTATGCGGCCCTCTCCGTGGCCGCGCAGCTTTACTCCGTCGGAAAAATATTTCTCGGCGTAGGCGCGGTCGTCAATGTAGCCGAAGCCCTTCATGGCCTCCACCGCGTCGTCGGCCTCGTCCGCGCCGTAGCCCTTTTCGAGCAGCTTGTCGCGCAGCTCCTTTTCGGTGCGGTCCTTAACGGCGAGTATCTTCACCGCGCAGTCGCGGCAGCTCGGCTTGGGCATGGTATCACTCCCTAAACAAATTCGGCGAATACGATATTCGCAAGGTCAAGCCCGCGCCGCGTCAGGCGCAGGCGGTTCCCGTTCATTTCCAAAAGCCCCTTGGCGGCAAGACGCTCCACCTCGGCGGGGAACTCGCCGAAATACTCCACGCCGTCCGTTTTGCGCAGACCCAGCCAAAATTTCTCGCGCAGCAGCTCGCCCGCGTCAACGGTTTCTCGTTCGGTTTTCCTGCCGCCGCCCGCGAGGTAAAGCTCCAAATCGGGGGCGTTTTTATATCTTTCGCCGCCGCAGAACGAGGCCGCCGCAGCGCCTATGCCCACGTACTCGCCGCCGCTCCAGTATTTGAGGTTGTGGCGGCACTCGCGGCCCGGGCGGGCAAAATTCGATATTTCGTACTGCTTTAGGCCCATAGCCTCGAGGGCTTCTCTGGCCTGATGATAAAGCTCCCGTTCCTCGTCCTCGTCGGGGAGGTCGGGGGTGTTTTCGTAAAACGGCGTGCCTTCCTCGATTATCAGCGAATACGCGCTGACGTGCTCGGGCGAAAGGGCGCGGACACGCGCGAGGCTATGGCCCAAGCTTTCCGCCGTCTGGCCCGGAGTGGCGAGCATAAGGTCAAGATTTATGTTATCGAAGCCCGCCTCGCGGGCCATGAAGAAGGCCTCCTCGGCCTGAGCCGCGGAATGTATGCGCCCGAGGGCGGCAAGCTCGGCGTCGTTGAAGCTTTGCACGCCTATACTGAGGCGATTCACTCCCGCCCCGCGCAGGGCGCGGAGCAGCTCGGGCGAAAGAGTTCCGGGGTTGGCCTCCACGGTGAACTCCTCCGCCTTCGGCAGCGAGCGGCAGAGCAGCGCAAGCTCTTCGCCCATAGCGGTAGGCGTGCCGCCGCCGACGAACACGGTGTCGAACCGGCGGGGATACTCCGAAAGTTCCCGCAGGAGGGCGGCGCGGTACTCCGAGGCGCGGCTCCGCTCGGCGACGGAGTAGAAGTCGCAGTACGGGCATTTTCTGACGCAGAAGGGTATGTGAACGTAAAGCCCGGCGCTACTCATCAAGCTTCAGCACCGACATGAAGGCCTCCTGCGGCAGCTCGACGCTGCCCACCTGCCTCATGCGCTTTTTGCCCTCCTTCTGCTTTTCGAGCAGCTTTTTCTTACGGGTTATGTCGCCGCCGTAGCACTTGGCAAGCACGTCCTTGCGCAGGGCCTTGACGGTTTCTCGGGCGATGATTTTCCCGCCCACGGCGGCCTGAATGGGTATCTCGAAAAGCTGGCGCGGAATGGACTCCTTCAGCTTTTCGGCTATTCTGCGGCCTCGGGCGTAGCTTTTGGACGAATGGACGATAAAGCTCAGCGCGTCCACCATCTCGCCGTTAAGCAGAATGTCGAGCTTAACGAGGTCGCTTTTCACGTAGCCCATGAACTCGTAGTCGAACGAAGCGTAGCCTCGGCTACGGCTCTTTAAGGCGTCGAAAAAGTCGTAGATTATCTCGTTCAGCGGCAGCTCGTAGTGCAAATCCGCGCGGTCGGCGTCGATATAGGTCATGCCCTTATACACCCCTCTGCGCTCCTGACACAGCTCCATTATCGAACCGACGTAGTCCTTCGGCGAAAAAATGTGCGCCGTCACGACGGGCTCCTCCATATAGTTTATTTCGGCGGGCGAAGGCATATTTGTAGGGTTCGAGATGAACGCCTCCTCGCCGTTTGTTTTTATAACGTGGTAGACCACGCTCGGCGCGGTCGTCACAAGGTCGAGGTTGAACTCGCGTTCGAGCCTTTCTTGGATTATCTCAAGGTGCAGCAGCCCCAAAAAGCCGCAGCGGAAGCCAAAGCCGAGCGCCGCCGAGGTTTCGGCCTCAAAGGAGAGGGACGCATCGTTGAGCTGGAGTTTTTCGAGCGCGTCGCGCAGGTCGTTGTACTTTGCGCCGTCGGCGGGGTAAACTCCGCAAAAGACCATCGGGTTCACCTTGCGGTAGCCCTCCAGCGGCTCCGCCGCAGGGTTGTTGGCGTCGGTCACGGTGTCGCCCACCTGCGTATCGCGCACGGTTTTTATGCTTGCCGCGATATAGCCTACCTCGCCTGCGCTCAGCTCCTTCGCGCTCTGTATGCCGTTGGGCAGCAGATAGCCGGTTTCCACCACGTCGAACTCGCCGCCGGTGGCCATAAACCTTATTCTCATACCGGGGCGGAGCGTACCCTCCATTACGCGGACGTAAACTATCACCCCTCGGTAAGAGTCGTAGTAAGAGTCGAAAATCAGCGCGCGGGGCGGAGCCGAGGGGTCGCCCGTCGGCGCGGGGATATTTTTGACGATATACTCCGGCACCTCCTCGATGTTAATGCCCTGCTTGGCGCTTATTCTGGGAGCGTCCATCGCGGGTATGCCGATAACGTCCTCGATTTCGCGGGCGATAACGTCGGGGCGGGCGCTAGGGAGGTCGATTTTATTTATGACGGGAAGTATTTCAAGGTTGTGGTCTAGCGCGAGATAGGTGTTCGCGAGGGTCTGCGCCTCCACGCCTTGAGCCGCGTCCACAACGAGCACCGCGCCCTCGCAGGCGGCAAGAGAGCGCGACACCTCGTAGTTGAAGTCCACATGGCCGGGAGTGTCGATAAGGTTAAGGATATAGGTTTCGCCGTCCTTCGCCTTGTAGCTGAGGCGCACGGCGCGGGCCTTGATGGTTATGCCGCGCTCTCTTTCAAGCTCCATGTTGTCCAAAAGCTGATCCTCCATGTCGCGGCTTTCCACAACGCCCGTCAGCTCGAGCAGACGGTCGGCAAGGGTGCTTTTGCCGTGGTCGATGTGGGCTATTATGCTGAAATTGCGAATTTTGTCCTGCATTACGAACTCTCCTTGCTGATGTGGAACATATTAATAC
>CANRER010000096.1 GCA_947629615.1 uncultured Clostridia bacterium
GGGGAGAAGGAGGAACAGCGAGGTGAGCCGCGTTTCGATTTCTTAAATCGAAACAAGCGATACCGAGCTTGTGACGATGCCGGTCTGTGCGTATTTTTCGGCCGGTCCCGTGCCTCCAAGCATTAGCCCCTTATCGACAATGCCGGCCGCCACGTACGACACAACGCCCGCCGTCATCTCGCCCGCGCCCCGCGCCGTCATAAGGCCGTAGATGGCGTTCGTGATGGAGTTGGTATAGGTCGTCGCCCCGTAGGCGGCCATGCTTGTGGATATGCCGAGCATGGTATCGGCAAAAACGATGATGGCGAAGGCCCACGACAGGCTTTTTTTGTTGCCGAAAAGCCCCAACCTGAGCAGCACGCCACCGCCCGGCGCGAAGGCGAAATCCCCGGCGGAGCCGTCACATAACCTCGCCGGCGGCATACATAATCGCTATTTTCGCGCTCTCGTAGGTGAGGCCGCCCTGCACAAAGCCCACGTAGGGCGGCTTAATGGGGGCGTCGGCGCTCAGCTCGACGCTAGCGCCGGAAACGAACGTGCCGGCGGCCATTATCACCTGATGGCGGTAGCCGGGCATATCCCAAGGCAGGGGAAGGGCGAAGCTGTCCACCGGGGAGGCGCACTGAATGGCCTGAATGAACTTGACCAGCTTTTCCTCGCTGCCGAACTTGACGGCTTGGATTATGTCGCGGCGGGGGTCGAGCGGGCGGGGGTTGACCTCGAAGCCCAGCTTTTCCATTATGCCCGCGCAAAGAGCCGCCGATTTAAGCGACTGCGCGACCGCGTGCGGAGCCATGAACAGCCCCTGATACATAAAGCGGTTTTGGCCGAGCGTCGCGCCGACCTCCTTGCCGAGCCCCGGGCAGGTTTGGCGGAAGGCCGCGAGGCGCACGTATTTTTCCCTGCCGGCGATGTAGCCGCCGGTCTGCGCCAGTCCGCCGCCGGGGTTTTTTATCAGCGAGCCGACCGCAAGGTCCGCGCCGACCTGCGTGGGCTCAAGCCTTTCGGTGAACTCGCCGTAGCAGTTATCGACGATGCAGACGGTTTCGGGACTTATCTCGCGCACAAGGCGGATTATCCGCCCAATCTCCTCCACGCCGATGGAATCGCGCCAGTCGTAGCCCTTCGAGCGTTGAATTATCACGGCCTTTACGCCCGGCTTCAGCGCGCGCCCTATGCCCTCGTAATCGGGCCTGCCGCCGACGAGGGGAACCTCGGCGTAATTCACGCCGAACTCCTTTAGGCTGCCGCCGCCCTCGCCGCTTATGCCGATGACCTCCTCGAGGGTGTCGTAGGGCTTGCCTGTGACGGCCAGCAGCGTATCGCCCGGGCGCAGCACGGCGAACAGAGCTATCGCGAGGCAGTGGGTGCCGTTGACGATATTGTGGCGCACAAGGGCGTCCTCGGAGCCGAAAACCTGCGCGTATACCGCGTCGAGCGCGTCGCGGCCCGCGTCGTCGTAGCCGTAGCCCGTGGTGGGGTTGAAGTGGTTCGCGCCGATGCGGTGGTCGATAAAGGCCTGAAGCGTCTTTTGCTGATTATATAACGCCGTTTCGTCTATCTCGCGAAAGCGGGGAGCAAGCTCCTCCTCGGTGCGGGCGGCGAGGGCGGCGATTTCGTTTTTTATCTCGATTTTCATTTGCAAAATATCCTTTCAAGCTTATGATATACCCTTTTCGGGAGGCTGACCGCGAGCTTCACGGGCGGCCACAGCGCGCCCCAAAGCCGATACCCCACAGAGGACGCGGGCAGGTACCGCCCCTTGCGGTAAACGGCCTTTGTCACGGCGATAATCTGGTCGCGGCGCACGCCCCTCTCGCGGGCGTACTGGTTGTCGCCGCAGAGGGTGTAACTCCCGCTTCTCTCCAACCCCACCACTCGGTGCAGCACAAACGCGCCGTCG
This sequence comes from uncultured Clostridia bacterium, assembly GCA_947629615.1. GTDB lineage: Bacteria > Bacillota > Clostridia > UMGS1883 > UMGS1883 > JAFLUQ01. The sequence continues at coordinate 1,904 of CANRER010000096.1, forward strand.
TCGCGGCGGTAAAAGGGAATGTCGCCCTTTTTCAGCCTCTCGGGCGGAGCCGTCAGCACAACCTCGTCGCGCCCCTCCTTCAGAAAGGGCAGCATACTCGCGCCGCGCGGGCGAAAGCGCACCTCGCCGCCCGCGTTGAGCTGCTCCGTCATGACGGGCAGAAGGTCGGCAAAATGAGTATCCATAAGCTGCCTCCTTTATCCTTCGTTAAGTATCCGCATAAATTCCTCGCCGGTTATGGTTTCCTTTTCAAGCAGATAGGCCGCCAGCTCGTGCAGCTTATCCATGTCGGCCTTAAGAATACCTATGGCCTTTTCGTGAGCCTTGCGGATCAACGCCACGACCTCGGCGTCGATTTTCGCGGCGGTTTCGGGACTGCACGCGAGGGTAGTGTCGCCGCCGAGATACTGGTTCGTGACGGTTTCGAGGGCCGTCATGTCGAAGCTGTCGCTCATGCCGTAGCGGGTTATCATGCCGCGGGCGAGGCGGGTGGCCTGCTCGATGTCGTTGGCCGCGCCCGTCGTTATCGAGCCGAAAATCAGCTCCTCGGCGGCGCGGCCGCCGGTGAACGTGGCTATTTTGTTAAAGGCCTCGTCGCGCGTCATAAGGAAACGCTCGTCCTCGTCCACCTGCATGGTGTAGCCCAGCGCGCCCGAGGTGCGGGGAATTATCGTTATCTTATGCACGGGCGCGGAGCTTGACTGCCGCGCCGCCACAAGCGCGTGGCCTATCTCGTGGTAGGCCACGATTTCTCTTTCACGCTGAGATATGGAGGCGTTCTTGCGCTGATAGCCCGCGATAACCACCTCCACGCTTTCTTCAAGGTCCTCCTGCCCGACGGCGGAGCGGCCCATGCGCACGGCGCGGAGCGCGGCCTCGTTGACGATGTTCGCTAGCTCGGCGCCGCTCGCGCCCTGCGTGGCGCGGGCGATGGAGTTGAAGTCCACCGAGCCTTCAAGCTTCACCTTTTTGGCGTGTACCTTCAGTATGGCCTCGCGGCCCGCCATGTCGGGCAGCTCCACGGGTATGCGGCGGTCGAAGCGACCCGGGCGCAGCAGAGCCTTGTCGAGCGATTCGGGGCGGTTCGTCGCGGCGAGGATAACCACGCCCTTGTTGCCGTCGAAGCCGTCCATTTCGGTGAGAAGCTGGTTCAGCGTCTGCTCACGCTCGTCGTTGCCGCCCTCGACAGGGCCGCCGCGCTTTTTGCCTATGGTGTCGATCTCGTCGATGAAAACTATGCAGGGGGCCTTTTCGCCGGCCTGACGGAACAAATCGCGCACCTTGGCCGCGCCCATGCCGACGAACATTTCAACGAATTCCGAGCCGGAAATCGAGAAAAACGGCACGCCCGCCTCGCCTGCCACGGCCTTCGCCAACAGCGTTTTGCCCGTGCCCGGAGGCCCCACCAGCAGCGCACCCTTCGGCAGCGACGCGCCGATGTCGGCGTATTTTTTCGGGTTGTGCAAAAAGTCCACAATCTCGCGCAGCGCGTCCTTGGCCTCGTCCTCGCCGGCGACGTCGGCAAAGGTTTTGCCGGTTTCGTCCTCGGCGTATATCTTCGCCCCCGACTTGCCGAAGCTCATCGTGTTCATGCCGCCAATCCTGCGGCTGAGCATACGCCCGAAGAATATCATCATGCCTATCGGCAGTATCCACGACAGCAGCACAGAAAGCAGCGGACTCATCTCCTCGGGCAAATCCTGCCCGTAGCGCACGCCGTTTTCGTCGAGCAGCGCCGAAAGCTCGCTATTGGTGACGATGTTCGTTTTGTAGTTCGAGCGGTTGCCGTCCTTATCCACGGCGATAAAGCGGACGGCATTGTTCTCCACGACGGCCTGCGTCACGCTGTGTGAGCGCACCATGCTCTGGAAGGTGCTGTAGTCCACCTCGGTGAAGGTGTTGTTCAGATACTGTGGAAAGACAATCGCGTTCAGCAGCAGTAGCACCGCCAACGCCGCCAGATAGTAAAATATTATCGGCTTTTTATGTTTTTTGTCGTTGTTGTTCACTGTGTCAGCCCCTTTCGGACAATTACAATACATATTGTATCAAAAATCGCATATAAAGTCAATCGGATATTTTTTATTAATTTGTTAAAGAATTATTGACAAAATCGGCCCGCTTATGTATTATATATGATGAAGAATAATGAAAGGGGAATAGCCTTGTCATTACGCTACACCTTCGACAAAAAAATCGACAGCGGCGAAGCCGTTGCTTTCGCCGACGAATACGGCGGCGGCATAATCGCCGAGGCTCACGGCGACGTTACGCTCGAGCGCAGCGCAGTTTACGGCGGAGCCGTGCGGCTCGGCGGCAAAAACGGCTATATCAGCCTGCCCGCCGGAGCCTTCAGCGGGCTGCGCGAAATAAGTCTTGAAATGTGGATGAAGGCCGGCCCCGCAAGCTATTGGGAGCGCGGGTTCGACTTCGGCCGCGAGGAGGACGGCAGGCTTAACGCCTATATCTTCTACGCTCCGGCGGCCAAGCGCGTCGTGCTGAGCAAAATCGGCCATTTCTCTGACGAAACGGTTATCGACGTGAACGCCGTCCTCCCCGAGGGCTGGTCGCACTTCGTCTTTGAAATGAAGGACGGGGCCGTGTTCGTGTACATAAACGGCAGGCTCTGCGGCGAGCTGTGGAGCGACGACATCGCCGTGGACGATTACGTCGGCCTCAACCGCCTTTACTTCGGCAAATCCCAATACGGGGCCGACCCGTACCTTCGCGCGGTCATCGGCGAAATATGCGTGCATGACCGCCTGCTCGACGGCGGCGAGATATACCGAAAATACGCGGCGGGCCGCGCCGAAATGGCCAAAAACGAAATTCGCGCCTTCGAGCCGCCCTTTCCGCGAAGGCTCACCAAGGCCGTAAGCCTGCCCGATTTCCTGCCGGAAAGCGGGGCGAGCCTCCACTGGAGCAGCAGCGATAAGGACGCGCTCTCCGACAGCGGCAGAATACGCCGCCCCGCCGTGGGCGCGGGCGACGCGGCCGTCACCCTCACGGCGAGCCTTCGCGGCGGAACGGTTAAAAAGGATTTCCCGCTGCTTGTCGCGGCGGAGTTCACCGACCGCGAGCGCGTGCTTTTCGACAGCGAACGCCTCTCTCTCGAGGGCGACCTTTCGGCCCTGACGCACGACCTTTTTCTCCCCGCCGAGGGCGAGGAGGGCAGCCGCGTTATCTGGCGCGCCGAGGGCGCGATAGACGCTTCGGGCCGAATAAAGCGGCCGTCCGAGGGCGAGGCTGCGGCGCGGCTCACGGCCGAGCTTCGCTCGGGGAGCGAGCTGGCCGAAAAAAGCTTTGACGTCACGGTTCTCGCGAACGAGCCCGCCGAGGGCTTCCTGTTCGTATACTTCACCGGCAACAACGCCAACGAGGAGCGTCTGCACTACGCGCTGACGCTCGACGGCTACAGCTTCTCCCCGATGAACGGGGGCCGCCACGTGCTGGAGCAGACAAAGGGTACGCGGTGCCTGCGCGACCCGTTCGTCATTCGCGCGGGCGACGGCTACTACCGCCTTGTGGCGACGGATATGCAGTCCTCCAAGGGGTGGAACAGCAATCGCGGCCTCATCACGTGGCGCAGCGGCGACTTAATCACGTGGACGGACGAAACCGTTATAGAAATAGCCGATAAATTCCCCACCACCGAGGGGGCCGACCGCGTTTGGGCGCCGCAGGTTATTTTCGACGAGGGGCGCGGCGAGTATATGCTATACTTCGCCGTCCGCGTCAGAAAGCCCAACCCCTACACGCGCTCGATGGGCATTTCGCCCGACGAAACTCTCATGTGGTACGCCTATACCAAGGATTTCAAAAGCCTCACCTGCGAGCCTAGGCTGCTGTTCCGCCCGGTACGCGGGCAGGGCATCGACGGCGACATCTTCCGCAGGGGCGGAACCTATTATATGTATTACAAGGACGAAAGCACCGCCCGCATAAAGCTCACCACGGCGGC
>CANRER010000097.1 GCA_947629615.1 uncultured Clostridia bacterium
TTGTTTATTCATGTTTCTATTTTACCATATTTTTATTACTTTTTCAACCCTTTGATTCTGTGCGGTATTGCCTTAAATGTATTTAACAAACACACAAATCATGCTTATAAGCACCACCATAACCGTCGCCGGCGCACACCAGCGGCAGTATTTGCCCCAGCCGATAGGGTGGCCCTCCTTGGCCGCCACCGAGGTGCCGACAACGTTGGCCGAAGCCCCTATGGGCGTGGCGTTGCCGCCGACGTCCGCCCCAAGCGAAAGCGTCCACGCGAGTGCGCCGATGTCGAGGCCCATCGTTTCGGACATGGCGCGAATGACCGGCACCATCGTGGCCGCGAAGGGGATGTTATCCACAAAGGCGCTCGCGCCCGCCGAAAACCAGATTATGACGGCCACGACGATATAGGGGTTGCCGCCGCTGATTTTGGCGATGATTTCGGCCACAAGGTCGAGTACGCCGGTCTGCTCAAGGCCGCCGACGGCAACAAATAGGCCGATGAAGAACAGCAGCGTTTTGTAGTCGAGATGCGAATAAATATGCTTCACCGCGTCGGAACCGGCCGTAATCAGCATGGCGACGGTCATCAGCGCGGCTATGAACAGGCCGATAAAGGCCACCGAGAGGCCGGTTTGGGCGTGCGTCACCAAAAGTATTACCGCGAGGGCGAACACCGCCGCCGAGGCCGCGAAGGCCTTTTTGTTCTTTATCGAGTCCTTCGGGTCGGGGTAGACGATGCCCTCGGGACGCTCGTCCTCGCTTTTTTTAAGCCCCTTTCTGAAGCAGAGCCAGAAGTAGACGACCGTGAAAACGAAGCATATACCGACGATAACGCCGGTGTTCGTCACAAAGTCGAAGAACGTGAAGCCCAGCGAGGTGCCGATGATTATGTTTGGCGGATCGCCGCACATGGTGGCGCTGCCGCCGAGGTTGGCGCAGAAAATTTCGGATACTATCATAGGCAAGGGATTGAACTTCAGCAGCTTGGACAGCTCCACCGTGACGGTCGCCATGAACAGCACAACGGTTATGCTGTCGATAAACATTGCGAGAACGCCGCTCATCAGCATAAAGCACACGAGCAGCGGCACCGTGTGGTAGTGTACGGCGCGGGCTATCGTCATGCAAAGCCAATGGAAGAAGCCGGCCTTGCCCATGCCCTCCACCATAACCATCATTCCCGCTATGAAGAAGATAGTGGCCCAGTTTATGCCCGAGGTTCCGCCCTCGGCTTCGCCTATCCAAAAGGTGGGGGAGAATATGCTTTCAACGTTCAGCGTTTGGCGGACGGCTGTGAAGCTGCGCATGGCGAAGCCGAAAACCAAAAGCAGCACCAGCGCGCCGCAGCACAGCGTTATGTGGTGGCGTTCAAACTTTTCAAGCACCATCAACACAAACATCACGATGAAAATAACAATGGCAAGTACCTGTGCGGTCATAAAAAATGTCAGATCCTTTCACGTCCGCCGCGCTGCGGGCGTTTATAACTCAACATATAGTAGCAGATTTTGCGGTTTTTTGCAACGAATTGCGTCAAATATTCACAGTTTGTTCACAATTTATTCATATATATTAATGCTTTACAACGGGGGTATTGTGTGGTATAATTAATGTAAATATACCATGCGTGGGAAAAACAGGAAAAATAATTGAAAATAACCTGTCGCCGCGGGCGATAGTATTACGGGAGATGAAATTATGGAAAGAAACAACAGACCGCCGCGCCGCGTAAAGCGGCCCGCCTCGGGCTCGAGTCCTGTGCGCCGCAGGGGCTCGGGGCTTGGCCTTGGCGGCCCCGTCGGGAGAAGAAGGCCGCAGGATATGCCTCCGTCGATGGGCGGGGGAGAGGCCCCTCGGCCGCTCGGCGAGGACGGACGCGGCCTGCTCGACGGGGAAACGGGCAATTTGGGCGGCCTCGGAGGCATGGGCGGCATGAACGGCGAGGAGCCTATACGCGGGCTTATGAGCCTGCTCGGCGGCTTTATGAACCAAGGCGGCTCGCCGCAGGGAATGCCGCGCAGGGGAGGCTGCGGCTGTCTGCTGCTTGTAATCGTTGTGATAGGCGCGATAGTTCTGTTTTCAACGGTGGGAGGTCTTGGCGGCCTCGGCGGCCTTATGGGCGGCTACGGCATGGATTCGGGCCACGCGCTGTACGGCCAGTACGGCGATATGCTCGACCTCGCGGGCGGCTATGTGAACACCTCGTCGTCTTCGATTGACGCGGCCTACGGCGGGCAGCAGCTCAACCTCACGAACGCGCCGAAGCGTACCGTGATAAAGGGCGACGGGGCCGATACCGTGACCGTTATGGTCTATATGTGCGGCACTGACCTTGAGGCAAAGAGCGGCGCGGCCACGGCCGATTTGCAGGAAATGCTCCGCGCCCGGCTGTCGGATAAGGTAAACGTCCTTATCGAAACGGGCGGCGCTGCTCAGTGGCGCAACAACACCGTCAGCGCGGATACGAACCAGATATACCGCCTGTCCTCGCGCGGGCTGGAGTGCGTTGTGCCGAGCCTCGGCTCGAAGCCGATGACCGACCCTCGCGTCCTCGGCGAGTTTATACGCTGGTGCAAGGACAGCTACCCCGCCGACCGCTACGAGCTGATACTTTGGGATCACGGCGGCGGCTCGACCGGCGGCTACGGCTATGATATGAAGTACCCAAGCGCGGGCTCGATGACGCTCGACAAGCTGAACGACGCGCTTGAGGAAGGCGGCTGCGTTTTTGATTTTATCGGCTTCGACGCCTGCCTTATGGCCACGCTCGAAACCGGCCTGACCTTTGAAAAATACGGCGATTACATGATAGCCTCCGAGGAAACCGAGCCCGGCAGCGGCTGGTACTATACCGACTGGCTGAACGCGCTTTCGGAAAATTCGTCGCTCGGCACGCCCGAGCTTGGCAAGCTCATCGCCGACAGCTTTGTCGAGAAAACTCCCGGCGGCCAGACAACTCTTTCCGTGCTCGACCTCGCGCAGCTTAAGTCTGCCTCGTCCGAACGGCTGGCGGATTTTGCCGGCAGCGTTTCCGAAATGATAAAGGACGGCGACTACGCCGCGGTTTCCAATGCGAGAAGCGGCGTGCGCGAGTTCGCCCGCTCCACCCACATAGATCAGGTCGATCTTATCGACCTTGCCGAAAGGATAGGCACAAACGAGGCCGACGCCCTCGCCAAGGCTCTCGAAACGGCTGTGGTATATAACCGCACAGGGCGCGGCATGGGCAATTCGCGGGGCATTTCGGTATACTTCCCCTACGCGAACCCCTCCAAGGTCGGCACGATGCTTTCCACCTACGACAAAATCGACATGGACGAGGAATACGGCGAGTGCATACGCGCCTTCGCGAGCCTACAGCTCGGCGGCCAGATGACAGCCGGCGGCTCGGGAGCTTCGCTCACGTCGCTGCTCGGCCAGCTCATGGGCGAGGGGGCGCAGGTTCAACAGCCCACCGGCGCGGGCGCTATCGGAAGCTTGCTCTCGTCCTTGCTCGACAGTGGCGACCTCGGTATGCTTTCCGGCTTTGAGGCCGGCGGCGACACAAGCTGGATAGACGGCAGAATGATAGAGGAAAACGCCTCGTATTATGCGAAAAACATGATAAACCCCGAGGATCTCGTATTCACCGAAAACCGCAGCGGCGACAAGGTTTTGCGCCTTAAGGAGAGCCAGTGGGATTTGATGCGCACCGCCGAGCTCAGCGTGTTTATCGACGACGGCGAGGGCTATATCGACCTCGGACTTGACAATTCCGTCAGCTTCGACGACGACGGCAGCCTTATCGCTCAGTGGGACGGCACATGGCTTTCCATCGACGGGCAGCCCGTCAGCTATTACCTTATCTCCGCCGATTCGCACGAGGACGGCGGCTACGCCATCAGGGGCCGCGTGCCGGCCATGCTGAACGGCGAGCTTGTCGATCTTATGCTCGAATTTACCGAGGACGACCCCTACGGCAGCGTCCTCGGCGCGCTGCCCAATTACGGCGGCGCGACAGATACCGTGGCGAAGGGGCTTATAGAGCTGAAGGACGGCGACGAGATAGATTTTGTCTGCGACTATTATACCTATGACGGCGAGTATACCGACAGCTATTTCCTCGGCGAGCGGCTCATCGTGAGCGGCGAACCCGAGATAGGCACGGTTTCCGTCGAGGGGGACGGCACGGCTCTGCTGCGCCTGACCGATATTTATAACAACGTCTATTGGACGCCTGCGATTTAAGGAGGAAAAATGCAGTACAGACACGGTGCAAAAAACGGCGACAGTCTTTCCGCGCTCGGCTTCGGCTGTATGCGCTTCCCCAGAAGGGGCGGCTCCATCGACCGCGACGCGGCGGAGCGGCTTGTCGTCCGCGCCGTCGAGGCCGGGGTGAACTACTTCGACACGGCCTATATCTACCCCGGCAGCGAGGAGGCTCTCGGCGCGATACTCAGCAAAAACGGCCTCCGCGAAAAGGTCATGATAGCGACAAAGCTGCCGCACTACCTGATAAAGGACGCGGCGGGCATTGAAAAATGCTTCCGCCAGCAGCTTTCGCGGCTAAAGACCGATTATGTGGACTATTACCTCATGCATATGCTCCCCGACACGACCGTCTGGGAAAGGCTCAAGGCCATAGGCATCGTGGAGTGGCTCGAGGAGAAAAAGCGCTCCGGCGCGATAAGGCGCGTCGGCTTTTCCTACCACGGCGACAGCGGACGGTTCATCGAGCTTTTGGACGTTTACGACTGGGATTTCTGTCAAATTCAGTATAACTACCTTGACGAAAACAGCCAAGCCGGCAGGCGGGGCCTCATGGCCGCCGCCGAAAGGGGCCTGCCCGTCATTATAATGGAGCCGCTGCGTGGCGGGCGGCTGGCCTCCGGCTTGCCCGAAAAGGCCCGCGAGGCGTTCGCCGCCGCCGAGCCGAAGCGAAGTCCCGCCGAATGGGCCCTGCGCTGGCTGTGGAACCAAAAGCAGGTCACGGTTGTGCTTTCGGGCATGAATACAATGGAAACGCTTGAAGAAAACCTCGCCGCCGCCTGCACCGCGCTGCCGGGCGAGCTCGACGGCAGGGAGCGGCTTTTTGACGACGCGGTCGCCGCCATTAACGAAAAGCTGAAGGTGCCGTGCACCGGCTGCGCCTACTGTATGCCCTGCCCGATGGGCGTGGACATTCCCGGCTGCTTCCGCTGCCTCAACGTAAAAAGCCAAGACGGCGCTTTCGCCGGGCTGCGCGAGTACTTTATGTGTACTACCGTGAAACGCAAAAAAAGCAACGCCTCGCTCTGCGTAAAATGCGGCAAATGCGAGGCTCACTGCCCGCAGGGCATAGCCATAAGAAGCGAGCTTGACAACGTAAAAAAAGAACTCGAAACCCCGCTTTACAAGGCGGCGGCACGGTTCGTAAAACTGTTCGCGAAGCTTTAAGCTCATTCCTTGCCCTGTTACCTGTTATAAGAGAGATATTTTTAATTACAATATATGCCGGCGAAGGTCGGCGGAATGGAGAGTATTATGGAAAAGTATTTCGGAGAAAACACCCCCAAGCTAGGCTTCGGCCTTATGCGCCTGCCAAAGACGGCGGACGGCAAAATCGACGTCGCCGAAACCTCGAAAATGGTTGATAAGTTCATGGCCGCTGGGCTGACGTATTTCGACACCGCTTTCGTCTATGACGGCGGCGACTCGGAAAAGGCCGCCAAGGCCGCCCTCGTTGACCGCTACCCGAGGGAGAGCTTCACCCTCGCGACGAAGCTGTGCTCGTGGATGGCCAAGGGCGTTGACGACGCGAAAAACCAGTTTTACACCAGCCTCGAACGCACCGGAGCGGGCTATTTCGACTACTACCTGCTCCACGCGCTGCAGG
>CANRER010000098.1 GCA_947629615.1 uncultured Clostridia bacterium
TCCCGACGGCGTACATAGGTACGCCGAGGGTGATTTTCGTTCATAGTTCAAGGGCTTAAAACAACGAAAATCCGCTCATACGAGCGGATTTTCTACACTAACTAATTGTTTTTCGGTAAACTTATAATGTCCAAAGCGGCCTTATATCAATACATTCAGCCCTTGAACGGTCTGCGCGTATTTTTTTACGGCCCCTATTTCTCGACCGTGGGGAGGTGCCAAATCTTATCGTTATATTCCTCGATGGTTCTATCGCTGGAGAAGAAGCCGCTATAGGCCGTATTAAGGATCGCCTTGCGCGTCCACAGCGCCTTATCGCGGTACTGGAGGTCGGCCTTACGGTGAATTTCGCAATAGGCCTCGAAGTCGCGAACCACCATATAGTTATCGGCGGAGCCATGCTCGCCGAATATCAGCGACTGATAGAGGTCGTAATAGAGATGGTGGTCGGTGGGGTTGATGGAGCCGTCGATGAGCATATCGAGTATCTTGCGTATTTCGGGGGACGAGGCGTAAATATCCTGACTGGAGCGGCTCTCGAAGCGCAGGGCCTTATTCACCTCGGGGGTGGTCATGCCGAAGATGAAGATATTGTCGTCGCCCACGCAGCGCAGCATTTCGACGTTCGCGCCGTCGAGCGTGCCTATGGTGAGCGCGCCGTTGGCCATGAACTTCATGTTGCCGGTGCCGCTGGCCTCCTTGCCGGCGGTGGAGATCTGCTCGGAGATCTCGGCGGCGGGAATTATAGACTGAGCCAGAGTTACGCCGTAGTTTTCGATGAACACTACCTTTATCTTTCCGCCGACGTCGGGGTCGTTGTTGACAAGCTTGGCGACGTCGTTTATCAGGCGGATGATGAGCTTGGCGCGCTTATATCCGGGCGAGGCCTTCGCGCCGAAGATGAAGGTGTGGGGAAGCATATCGAAGCTCGGGTCCGTCTTGATGCGGTTATAAAGATAGAGTACGTGCAGAATGTTCAGAAGCTGGCGCTTGTACTCGTGCAGACGCTTCACCTGAACGTCGAAGATGGACTCGGGGTCTACCTCTATGCCGTTATGCTCCTTGATGTAGGCGGCGAGAGCCTTTTTCTTTTCCAGCTTAACGGCGCGGAACTCCTCTTGGAAATCGGGGTCGTCGGCAAACTTGGCCAGTTCCTCGAGCTTTGAGAAATCCTTCGTCCAGCCGTCGCCTATCTTGCTTGTGATAAGGCGGCTGAGCTCGGGGTTCGCCAGCATGAGCCAGCGACGGAAGGTTATCCCGTTTGTGATGGCAACGAATTTTTCGGGGAACAGATTATAGTAGTCGCGGAACACATCGTTTTTGAGAATTTCCGTGTGCAGCTCGCTTACGCCGTTGACTTTGTAGCACGAAGCGAGGCACATATTCGCCATCGAAACGTAGCCGTGGGCCACAATGGCCATGTAGTTTATCTTGCCCCAGTCCTCGCCGTAAACGCTTAACAGATGGTTCTGAAGGCGGCGGTTCATTTCCTCCACTATCATCCAAATTCTGGGCAGCAGACGCTGGAACATCTCGACGGGCCACTTTTCGAGAGCCTCGGCCATAACGGTGTGGTTCGTGTAGGCGAACACCTTGGTGGTTATAGCCCAAGCCTCGTCCCAGCCGAGTCCCTCGTCGTCCATGAGAATGCGCATAAGCTCGGGAATGGCGATGGCGGGGTGAGTGTCGTTGATGTGTATGGTGATGAAGTCGGCAAGGTTATGCAGACCCTCGCCGGCGTGGTGACGCTTGAAGCGGGAAATTATCCATTGGAGGGTGCAGGAAACGAAGAAATACTGCTGCCTGAGGCGCAGGGCCTTGCCCTCCTGATGGTTGTCCTCGGGGTAAAGAACCTTGGAAAGCGCCTCGGCCAGAGCCTTCTCCTCCACGGCCTTAACGTAGTCGCCGCCGCCGAAGTAAGCGAGGTTGAGGTCGTTCTTCGCGCGGGAGGACCACAGGCGCAGCGTGTTGACGAGGTTCGCGTCGTAGCCGGCAATCGGCACGTCGTAGGGAACGCCGAGAACGTCGGTGGTACCCTCGTAGCTGACCTTGAGGCGGCCGTCGACGAAATCGGTCTTTACATGGCCGCCGAAGTGAACGACCTGCTGCTCCTCGGGGCGGGGTATCTCCCAAACGGTGCCGTCCTCGAGCCAGTTATCGGGGGTTTCGACCTGCTGGCCGTCGATAATCTTTTGGCGGAACAGGCCGTATTCGTAGCGTATGGAGCAGCCGAAGGCGGGCATATTGAGCGCCGCCAGCGAATCCATAAAGCAGGCGGCAAGGCGGCCCAGACCGCCGTTGCCGAGGCCGGCGTCGCTCTCCTGCGAGGCGATTTCGGCGAGGGAGCAGCCCATGCTTTGCAGCACGGCCTCGTAATCCTCGGTAAGGCCGACGTTGAGCAGGTTGTTGCCGAGCGAGCGGCCCATCAGAAATTCAAACGAAAGATAGAACAGCTCCTTGCGGTGAGCGGTTCTTTGAGCGCGGCGGTATTCCGTCCAGCGCTTCATTATGGTATCGCGCACGGTGAGAGCCGTCGCCTTGTATATGTGCGACTTGGTTGCGTCCTCGATAGTGCGGCCGTAGTGGCGGCTGAGCTTGCCGAGAATTTCTTCCTTAAGCTCCTGCTGCGCGGGAGTGAGAGCTTTAGCTTTGGACAAATTAATCTTCCTTTCATAGATGGAATGGATAAGATTTATAACCTAAAACATTATACTATAAAACAAAATTACCGTCAAGAAATTTTATGCAGAATTTACCGAAAAATACGTTAAAATAATTGTAGGATTTTGCCAAAAAAATTTTTCAAAAAGGTTGCAAAAGCCGCGGGGATGTGCTATAATAATATTATAATTGAATATCTTCGGGGCGGGGTGCAATTCCCCACCGGCGGTAAAGTCCGCGAACCCGGGGCTCCCGGGCCGATTTGGTGAAATTCCAAAACCGACGGTAACGGCCTTTGGGCCGAAGTCCGGATGAGAGAAGTGAGGTGTTTCGCGTGTGTAATTCCTGTTAGGCTCCGATTTTTCGGGGCCGTTTTATTTTATTATATTTTTAGGAAGGGAAGCAGATTTTATGAGTGACAAAACAAAAAAAATTACCACCCTCGCCATGCTCTGCGCAATGGCCTTTGCCGCGGTGGCGCTTGTGCGCATACCAGTGGTGGCGTTTTTGAAGTATGAGCCGAAGGACGTTATCATCGCCATCGGCGGTATGCTGTTCGGGCCGCTGGCCTCGGTGGCCGTGTCGGCGACGGTGTCGCTGGTCGAGATGGTGACTATCAGCGATACGGGCTTTTACGGCCTTATCATGAACATAATTTCAAGCGTGTCGTTCGCTGCGGTGGCCTCGCTCATATACAGCCGCAGACGCACCGTGGGCGGGGCTGTGGCGGGCCTTTTGGCCGGCGTAGCGGTGATGACGCCCGTCATGCTGCTGTGGAATTATATAGTCACCCCGCTTTACATGGGCTACCCCCGCGAGGCCGTTGCCGCCATGCTTATCCCGGTGTTTTTGCCGTTCAACCTGCTTAAGGGCGGGCTGAACGCCGCCATCGTCATGCTGTTGTATAAGCCGCTTGCCACCGCGCTGCGCAAGGCTCATCTTGTGCCGGAGCGGGAGGGCTCGTCCGGCGGGGGCTTCAAGCTCGGCATAACCGTGGTTTCGGCCATTGTGCTTGTGGGGCTGATAGTCTGCCTTGTGCTGCTTCGGGCGAAGCAGTAGGCGTTGGAGGGGGCTGTTTGGCGCGTATACGCGCGGCGAGCTATGGTATGTCGCCCGTACTTTGTGCGCTGACACGCGGGAGCGCACTGCGCTCCCCTACGGGCGGACGCGCCTGCGGCGCGGGCTCTGTGTTCCCATTTGCAATCGTCTTTGCATAATGAAAATTACGCACCGCAGCCCTTGGCTTCCCCCCTTGGGGGGAAACTGTCGGCGAAGCCGACTGATGAGGGGTTCACACAAACCTTAACAAAAAAAGCTTCCCCGTGGGGGAAGCTTTTTTACTGCGCGTCGGGCTGGGGTTCGGTTCCCTCGGCGGCGTCCGAAGCGCCGAGCTGTTCCTCAAGCTCCTCTTGAGTAATCGGGTCGTCCTCAACCCGCACGCGGGAAACCTCGGTGGCCGTTTTGCCGCCGTCGTCGCCGTCGCGCACGGTCATCAGCACGGCGTCGCCCGGCTTGATGAAATCCACGCAGTTGAGAGCGTTGCCCTCGAGGGCGTAAACGGTTATCTTATTATAGGTGTTCACGGTTATGTCCTTAAGGCTTATCGCCAGCACCCAGCCCGCCACGCGGCCGTCGTCCAAATAATCGCCCTTCATGAATATCTCGCGGTACTCGCCCAGCTCGTCCTCATCGGGCAGCTCGTCGCCGACGGTCGCCTCGGTGACGGAGCCGTGTTCCTCGACGCTGCCGTCGGGGATAAGCTCGGAATTGTCCTTATTTTCGTATGCCAGCTCGTTTTTTGGCATATCGGCCTTATCGCCGCCGTCCCCGCAGCCGAACAGGGCGGCGGCGGCAAGCAACGCGATAAACAGCGAAAGTTTTTTCAATGCAAGCGCCTCCTTTTTTAATACTATACCACAATGAATAATTTTTTTCAACCGAAAAATACTATTCTTATAAAAATGGCCGCAGGCCTGAAGAAAGGAAGTACAAGCATGGAAATGAAAGTATCGGCCCTGTTCGACACCGACGCCGACCTTGACGCCGCCCGCGACGCGGCCTGCCGCGGAGGCGCGGAGGCCGAGAGCATAAGCGTATGCCGGGCGAAGGAGCAGCCGGGCTTCAGCGGTAAAAACACCCTTATGTGGGCGGCGGCGGGGGCCGCTGCCGGAACGGTGATAGGCCTTGGCTCGCTCGCGCTCGAAAGCTTTGGCGCGGTTTCGACGGCGGGGCCGGTGGCCGGGCTTATCAGCGGGGCCGTTATCGGCGCGGTGGTCGGCGGCTTTGTTGACAGCGGCCGCTCAGAGCAGCCGGAAAAGTGGCTTTTCACCGTCAATACCGACGAAAACGGCGCGGGCTCGATAGTCCGCCAGCTCCGCCGCTGCGGCGGGGAGAACGTGTCGGTGGACTGAACCTCCGATAAACAAAAAGCGCTGCAAAAAAACTCGCTCCGTAAACTGGCGCACACGGGGGCCGGCCGAAAAAATCGCGTAGAATGGACGAAAATCAGCTCGCGCAGGAGGCTTTAGCCGACGAGCAAGCACTCCCGACGGCGTACATAGGTACGCCGAGGGTGATTTTCGTTCATAGTTCAAGGGCATAAAATAACGAAAATCCGCTCGTAACGAGCGGATTTTCTACATTAATATATTGTCTTTCAGTAGACACAAGATGCTCAAGAAAACATTGAATCAATTCATTCAGCCCTTGAACGGTCTGCGCGTATTTTTTTACGGCCCCTTTGCTATTGCAGCAGCTTTCCCTCTTTGCGGCGCTGAAGGTAGCTCTTTATCTCTTGTATTACCTGCCCGTGCAGCAAAATTACCGCGAACAGGTTGGGAATGGCCATAAGGCCGTTGAAGGTGTCGGAGATGTTCCACACCAAGTCAAGCTGGCTGAGGCAGCCGACCATTATTACAAGGATAAAGATAACCTTATAAACCGGCACGGCCTTTATGCCGAACACGTATTGAATACCGCGCTGTCCGTAGTACGACCAGCCGAGAATCGTCGAAAAGGCGAACAGTGCGAGGCTGACGCTGATGAATATTGCGCCTAAATGGCCGAAGGTCTGCGTAAATGCGGCGGAGGTCAGCGGCGCGCCGGAAAGCGTGGCCCCGGTTTTATCGAGCAGCAGCTCGCCGGCCTTGTTGGCGGGAGCGCCCAGCTC
>CANRER010000099.1 GCA_947629615.1 uncultured Clostridia bacterium
GACCCCGGGCGGGGAACCGCGCCGGTCATTATAAACGGCCGCACGCTTGTGCCGATCCGCGCCATAATCGAGGAGCTTGGCGGGGAGGTCGGCTGGAGCGAGGCCGCGCAGATG
This sequence comes from uncultured Clostridia bacterium, assembly GCA_947629615.1. GTDB lineage: Bacteria > Bacillota > Clostridia > UMGS1883 > UMGS1883 > JAFLUQ01. Next base: position 115 of record CANRER010000099.1, read on the forward strand.
GTCAGCCTTAAAATCGACGAGCTGGAGCTTTTGCTCACAATCGGCGACACAAGAGCGACTCTCCGCGAGCTCGCTTGGGGAATGGCCGGTAATGTGTGGGAAACCAAAACCGTCGAGGCGGACGCCGCGCCCGTGATTATCGACGGCAGAACCATGATGCCCGCCCGCTTCGTTATGGAAAGCTTCGGTTACGCGGTGAGCTGGAACGGCGAAAATCAAACCGTCACCGTTGCGAAGCCTGTTTTTGAGGACAGGGTTATCGCCTCCGTGAACGGCGAGGACATTTATCTTTCGGACTATAACGTAATAATGTACGCGGCCAACGGCGCGGCCGTATATTCCGACAATAACGACGGCACAATTGACGGGAAAGCCCTCGGCAGCGTTATATCGCTCGTCATACTTGCGCAAAAGGCCGAAGAGCGCGGCCTGACCGCCGATGGGTATATGGAGTTTGCCGAGAATGTGCCGCTGTTTTCGGACGGCGGGCCGTATGCCGCGGCCTGCGAAAGATACCTGCGCCGCATTGCTCTTTATGAGAATTTGATAAAAAGCCTCACCTCCGAGGGCGGCGAATGTTGGGTTACTCCCGAGGAAATCGGCTGGGGCGACGACAGCTTCACCAAAGCGCAGCACATTCTCATTTCCTTTGACGGCCGCACCGAGGAGGAGGCCGAGGCTCGCGCCCGCGAGGTCATCGAAAAGCTCGACGGCGGCGAGGATTTCGAGGCCCTGATCGGCGAATACAACGACGACCCCGGTATGACGCTGCACGGGAGCTATGTGTTTGCCGAGGGAGAAATGGTGGACGAGTTTTATCAAGGCGCCCGCGCCCTCGCGGTGGGCGAATACAGCCCCGCGCCTGTCCGTTCACTCTACGGCTTCCACATAATTCGGCGGCTCCCGCTTGAGGACGGCGACTATCTCAAAACCGACGCCGCAAAAATTAAGGAGCTTTCCAAGCTGCAAGACCTTATCAATCGGTGGTTTGGCGAGGCCGAGGTTATGATATCCGATGATTTTACCGCGGCAAATTAATCAAGCGACGCTTTGTTTCGGGGGCTTCGGCCCCCGAATTTTTATTAATTTTTCACAAATATTATGGACAAACAATGGCCGTTATGCTATAATTATTATGAATAATTTTCGAAAGGAGGGCTTCCCCATGCGCAGGCTGCTGCTTTTAATAGCGCTGATTTTAGCCGTTTTTGCCGCGCCTGTCTGCGCCGACGACGAGGGAAGCCTTCTTTTCGACAGCTTTGAAACCGCCTCCGGCCTGAGCCGCTGGGACGGCGGGGTGCAGACCGACGAAACCTATACCGACGGCGACTGCTCCCTGCTGGTGAACAACCCCTACGGCGAGGAAAGGGACGGCAGAATAACCCACGTTCTTTACGCTATGGACTCCATACCGCTGAGCGTGGGCGAAATATACAAAATTTCCTTTGACGCGATGAACCCGCTAGCTTCCTCGGGCGGTGAGGTCACGGCCAATACCCGCTTCGGCGAGGGCGTGGGCAACATCGTGTTCGAGTTTGACGGCATAGGCGACGGCTGGGCCACGGTTTCGGCCTTTTTTATGGTGCCTGCCGACGCCGATTACGGCTTTTCGCTGGAGCTTAAAAACGGCGACCCGGACGTTGGCTTTTTCATTGACCGCCTTGAAATAAGCCGCGTCAGCGTCAGCCCCGAAAGCCTGACGATAACCGGCCCCACGGAGCTGACCGTGCCTGTGGCGGGCGTGCGCGAAACCCGCTACGGCGTGGAGGCCAGTACCACCGAGGGCGAAATCGTCAGCATACTGGCGGGCGTTTCGGCTCTCACTGCCGAGGATTTGCCGGCGGACGTATACTTTGACGAGGCTTCCGGCATTGTCACCGTGGGCGAGGCCTGCCCCGACGGAGCGTCGTTCACCCTCGTCTGCACCCCGCCGGACTACCTTTCGCTGCCGCCCGTTTCGCTGAGGGTTACGCTTACAAAAAATGTCCTTAAAAACCCCAGCTTCGACAACGACGCCGAATTTTGGGAGGCCGACAACGGCTTTGATATGGGAAGCGGCTACTTCGGCAGCTATATCACGCTTTTCACCGAAACCCCCGGGCCTTACGGCTATTACAGCGCCCTGCGCTGCACCGAGCCGCTCGTGCTTATCGAGGGCGTGATGTACGTTTTCCGCGCGCAGGTCAGGGTGGAAAGCGGCACGGAGGTGTCGGCCTACTCGCAAAACACCGCCCTTTCGCTGGACGGCGAGGTGGAGATAAACATAATCAACCTTTCGGCGGGCGACTGGACGGAGGTTTTCGCCGCCTTCACCCCCGAGGCGAGCGGCATATACAATCTCACGCTGAATTTCAGCACGGCGGAGCCGGGCGTGATAAGCGTCGGCAGTCCTTCGCTGGCTCCCGAGCCGCCAGACGAAACCTTTCTCACGCTGCACGCGCCGGGGAACATCTCCCTCCCCGACACGGCCACCGTCTACCCGCTGAACGCCTATATCCGCGACCAAGCCGGCGAGATAATGAGCGGTCGGTGCAAGCTGTCGCTCTATCCCGAGGGGCAGGGCGTGGAGCTTGTGGACGGCGGCATAGCCGTTTCGCCCGACGCTATCGAGGGCGAGTACGAAATATACGCGGTGTCGTCCGGCAATCAGGGCCTGAACGCCAACCTGTTTTTCACCATCAGCCACGACAACGTGGCCGACGGCGGCTTTGAGGAATATGCCGTCGGCGCCCGCTGGGCCGCCGCCGCGCCCGCGCAATTCAGAATAGAGGAAAACGTGGACGGCCGCTTCGCGCGGATTACATCGGACGGCGACTACGCCGTGCTTATGAACAACTCCTATATGCACCTGTACGAGGGCGTTCCCTATGCTTTCAAGGCCGACATAATCGGCGGCTCAAACGCCGAGGTTACGGCCTTTATCGAAACCGTTGACGGCGAGCGTATCCCGGTGGTGCAATCGTCGGACGGCGAGGATATTTTCGAGCTTTTTCAGCCCGATTTTGAAATGACGGGCCGTTTGCTGCTGTATATAAGCTCCGAATACGGCGGAATAGACCTTTGGCTCGACAACGTTGAGCTTTTCCGCTCCATAGTTACGGCGTCGGCCCCAAGGGTGACGGGCCTCGCCGAGTCCGGCGCGGAGCTGACCGTGGAATTTGACTTTTTCAACAATATGGATCCCACGAACGACCCTTCGGCCTGCGCCATAAGCTGGTACGGCATGGGTGCTAGCGGCGGCGAGCCCGTCCGCGTGGGCGGCGGACCGACCTTTGTCGTCCGCCCCGACCTTGTGGGCCGCTACGTGTACGCCGAGGTTACCCCCATCTGCGCCATTACAGGGCTGAGCGGTATCCCCGTGCAAAGCGTGCCGCTGGCTATAGGCGAATTGAGGGACGACGATTATATTCCGCTGCCGCCCGAAAATAACGACGCCCCCACAACTCCAGACGAGCCTGCCTTCTCGCCCGTGACGCTGCCCGAGGGCGGCGGGCCGCTTCCCTTCGGTGACATGAGCGGCCACTGGGCGGAGGAATACGTGCGCCCGCTTTACGCCGCCGGCGTTATAAAGGGCAAAACCGAGTCCACGTTCTCGCCCGACGGCAAAATCACGCGGGCCGAGCTGGCGGCCATATTGCGGCGGGCCTTCGGCGCGCGCCCCGGCGAAAGGAGCTTCGCCGACGTTCCCGCGGGCGCGTGGTACGCCGCCGACGTGGCCTCGCTGGCCTCGCTGGGGATAATAAACGGCGTTTCGGAAAGCGAGTTTTCGCCGGATTTGTCCGTCAACCGCGAGGAGCTTGCGGCTATGCTCGTCCGCCTTTACGAAAGCCTGCACGGCGAGGCCGAGCCGGGCTCCACAAAGTGGTTTTACGACAGCGGCGAAATTTCGGACTGGGCCGAGGCAGCCGTCGGCAAGGGCGTTAAGCTGGGGCTTGTCACCGGCACCGAAACCTCCACCTTCGCGCCCAAACGCGCCGCCACCCGCGCCGAGGCCTGCGCCATGATCTGCCGTTTGCTGAATATGCAGACCGAGCCCGCCGCGCAATAAACAACCTCATAAAAAACCGGCGTGCGGGGAACCGCGCGCCGATTTTTTACTAGCTTCAGCCGAGTTGCTTATATTGTTCCGTTCTGCTCCAAAACGGTGTAGAGCAAAGCGGCGTCGTTTTTAAGGGTGTGCTCCTTAACGTCCTCGACGCGCACCTTGAGCAGCCGCTCGCCGAAGCGAATTTCCACTATATCGCCGGGAGAAACCTCGCTGCCCGGCTTAGCGGTCTTGCCGTTTATCGTGACGCGTCCGCCCGAGCAGGCCTCGTTCGCCACGGTGCGCCGCTTGATGAGGCGCGACACCTTGAGGTACTTATCTATTCGCATGAAATCACTGCTTTCTCGCAAAGAAGGCCGAAAACGCCTTGTAGCACTGGTAAACGTCCATCTTGGCGGCCACCTCAAAGGGCGCGTGCATACTGAGCATAGGCACGCCGCAGTCGATGGTGTCCACGCCGAGGTTGGCCACAAACTGCGCTATTGTGCCGCCGCCGCCCTCGTCCACCTTGCCGAGCTCGGCGGTGTGCCACAGCACGCCGGCCTCGTTGAAAATCGCGCGGACGCGGGCCATAAGCTCGGCCGGAGCGTCGTTGCTGCCGCCCTTGCCGCGGGAGCCGGTATACTTGCTTATCGCAATTCCGCAGTTCAGCCGACCGCTGTTGTTCTTTTCATATACGGAGGCGAAATTCGGGTCGTAGGCCGCGCTCACGTCCGCGCTGAGGCACAGACTGCGGTCGAGAGTTCTGTCGAGATTGAGCGCGCCCGCGCCCGCGCCGGTTTTTTCCAGCGCTTCGAGCAGCGTAAGCTCAAGGAAGCGGCTTTTCGCGCCGGTGTTGCCCATGCTGCCGACCTCCTCCTTGTCGGTCAGCAGGCACAGGGCCGTGTATTCGGGGGATTGCGCGTCCAAAAGGGCGCGGAGGTTCGGGTAGCTGCAAACGCGGTCGTCGTGGCCGTAGGCCCCGATGAGGCTCCTGTCGAAGCCGAGATCCTTCGCCTTAAAGGCCGGGACTATCTCCAGCTCCGCGCTGGTGAAGTCCTCCTCGTCGATGCCGTACTTCTCGCCGAGCAGCGACAAAACGGCCTCCTTCACCTTTTTGCCGTCCTCGCCGTCGGCGGCGGGCAGCGAGCCGATGAGCAAATTGAGGTTTTCGCCCTCGATAAAGCTGTGGGCGGGCTTAGCCATCTGCGCATTGCCAAGGTGGGGCAGCAGGTCGGTGATGGTGAAGGTCACGTCGTCGCCCTCGTCGCCAACGGCCACCTTGACCGTGGAGCCGTCGGCCTTCACGATAACGCCGTGAATGGCGAGGGGTATGGCCGTCCACTGGTATTTTTTAATGCCCCCGTAGTAGTGCGTCTTAAGGAAGGCCATCTCGTCGGCCTCGTAAAGCGGGTTTTGCTTGAGGTCGAGGCGGGGCGAGTCGATGTGCGAGCCGACAATGCTCACGCCGTCGGTCATCGGGCGGCGGCCGATGACCATAAGGGCTATGCCCTTGCGCTTGTTGACGGCGTATACCTTGTCGCCGGGCTTCAGCTCCTTGGCGTCGGCCAGCGGGCCAAAGCCGGCCTCTTCAGCGAGGCGAACGGCCTCGCTCACACATTCGCGCTCGGTCTTGCCGTTGTTGAGGAAG
>CANRER010000100.1 GCA_947629615.1 uncultured Clostridia bacterium
GTCGGTACGCTCGGCTTGGCCGGTCAGATTGGGGCCGCTGTATACGGGGCCGAGGTTCTGAGCGGCGTATTCCTCGTATGTAATAGGTTCGTCGGCCTTGCAGAAGGTTATCGCGCCTATCTTCACGGCCTCCTTGGCGCCAAGGAGCGTCAGGGTGTGCTGGCCCGCGCTGAGATAGAAGGCGTAAGGCTCGAGAGAACGGTAGTTCTCGTCGGAGTAGAAGAACTCGTAGCCGTTCGGGTCCTCAATCTCAACCGAGGTGGGGCGGATTTCGTTGCCATTTCGCTGCGCGATTTCGCCCTCGTTGTTGAGCCATACGCGCTGGAACGAAATCTGCTTCATTCCGTCGAAAAGGCTTTCGCCGTCAAGCCGAACGCTGCGCTGCGGAGTGGCGTTGGTGCCTTCCACAGAGTAGTACTTAAATTTGAGGTTGTAAAAGCCCTCCTGCGGTACGTCGAAGGTCCAGGTTATGTCGCCTCTTTCCCCGAGCGTAACGCCATCGGCGTCCTGCTTGACCTCCATGCCCTCGGCTATAAAGTTGTTCACGTCAACCTCGACGGGGGTATCGGCGTAAGCGCCGTCAAAGCCGTTATCATCGAGGTAGGCCCGGTACGATTCCTCAACAAAGGGTTCCGACGTACCAAGGTTGGCCACAGTGTCCTTTGAGCCGGGAAGGACGAAAGCAAGGAGCACCAGCAGCGCGATGACTGCCACAATAACGCCCAAAATTATAAGGCGTTTTTTTGTTTTTGCCTCCATTTGATTGTTCCCTCCGTTCACTTATTTGATTTCTACTTGGATTTGCGTGCCTGTTCTGTTGCCCGCGAAGTCAACCACGTATATCTCAACGGGATAAACGCCGGGCTCAGTTACGTCAAGGCTTGTTACGTCGGCCGAAACGTTGCCCTTAAGGTCAACGCCGTTTACGTCCTCCGCCTTATCGACGAACTGACTGCCCCAGTTGACGCCGGAGGTGTCAACATTGAGGCCGAGGGAGGGAATTTCCTCCTTTAGAACAAGAGTGGGAGGCGTGGTGTTGTTACTGTCGTAAACGTATGCCTCGAACTTGTTCTCGCTTTCGTTGCCGGCGTAGTCCTTAATCTTAACGACTATGCCGTCGCCGTATTTGCCGGAATTGGCGAAATCCACAGCCGAGCAGTCAACGCTGATATAGCCGTCGCGCCACTCGTCCTGCGGGATGGGCTCGCCGTCCTCATCAACGGCGTCCTCCTCTATCTTCCTGCGGAGCTGAAGCTTGCCGCCCTCCTGGCGTATCTCATACTCGCCGTCAACGTTGTCGTCGGCGGTGATGAGGTCGGCCCATTTAATTTTTGAAGGGTCGGTGCCGAGCGGGAAAATGAAGGAGTCGTTAGCCTTGCGCCTCGCGGCGGGCTTAACGTCGTCCACTACCTCGCCCTTTCTGAGGGCCTTGCTCATGTTGTCGAGCTTTTCGTAGATAGTGTTCTTATTGGCCTCGACGGCTATGTCATACTGGGGCATACCGCCGTAGTTGTATATGGCCTTGCCGGCGATGTCGGTCCAGCTCCAGAACACGCCGATAGCCTCGGAGTAGTCGTTGACCGGGGTCACGCCCATCTCCTCGAATATGGCGAGGTTCTTATCGCCTATTTCGGGGTGGAAGATGTCCACTCCAAAGGCGAGAGCCTCGGTGCCGGCCTGCTTTTTGCGGTATTCCTCGATGCTGTCCACCCTTGCGTAGGCCTTATAGAACTCGCTCTTATAGGTGGCGTAGGCCTCGAGGGCGCGCTTGCTGCGCTCCGCGTCGATACCCTTCATCAGGCCGACGCTGTCGGCCGCGGCGCTCAGCACATGGTACTGAGGCGAATCGGCGGGAAGGCTGTCGGGCCGGGGGAAGGGGATAACGCCCATCGACTGGCCTCTCGAAGCGAGGCCCGCGCCCGCGTTATCCATCTGCCAGCGGGCCACGTTGGTGAACACGGTTTCGCCGTTGGTGAAGGCGTCGGTTTCGGTGAGCCAGCCGGAATCTATCGAGGTGCTGCTTACTGTCGAGCAGGAAATGAGGTCGGAATCTATCATTTTATCCATGTAGGCGATGGCGGCCTTGGCCTCGGGGCTGTCGAAGGTCATGTTGGAGCCGTCGTACACGGCCGCGCCGTTGGAGGCTATCGCCATCAGCACAGCGTAGGCGTAGTTTGTGTTGAAGGGAACGATGTCCTTATCGGGATTGACCGGGCCCTTTCTGCCGTTATAGTACGCCTTGAGCTTCGTCAGGTAATCCTCGAAACGGTTCCACGTCCATTCGCCGTTAAGGTAAAGGTCGGCGGGGTATACCGTCTTGCCGTTTTCACGCAGCGCGGGCACGGCCTCTATGTAGTCGATGTTATAGCATATCGGCCACGTATTTACAAACAGCAAATCGCGGTTCATAAGGTAATAGCTGCCGAAGGTCTTGCCTATGGGAATCCACGCCTTGTCAACGTCATCCTCGCCGAAGAAAACGTCGTCCATGTAAGGATCTAGCGGCTGGAGAATGTTCTGGTTCATTATGTTGCCCTGAACGCCGTTCCACAGCACCGCCAAATCGCAGTACGGGTCGCCGGCGAGCACCGTCTGAAGCAGAAGCTGCTGGAGGTCGCTGGAATACTGCGACCACGTCACCGTAACTCCCAAGTCGTCCTCGACCTTCGCCAAAGCCGTCTGCGCGGCGCGGATAGTGTCGGGGTTCATCGACGCTTCGCCCGTTATCTCATCGACCCAGTTGGGGTCGTCCTCCTGCTGGGCGTGAGTTCCGATGACTATTGTCATTGCCTCGGAGGCGTCGCTTCTTGCTGTGCAGCCTGCAAGAGCCGTTGCCGCAAGCGCAAGGCCCATAGACGCGGCAATCATTGTTTTCAAATTAAACCTCATTTTCCCACATCCTTTATTTAGTAATTCTGCACACTATTTGCATATAACCATTATACACAAAAACTCCAAAAATATCAAGACCTTTTTGTAGATTTTTTATAAAAAATTTTAATTTTTTATGTCTAAATTAAAAACTGGGCAAAAACCTCTCGATTTTTGCCCAGTTTGTTTTGTGAAAAATGCACAAAAGCAATTTTCGTTAAAAATTGCCGTATTATGTCGAAGCTTTTCCGCCCTATCTCAGCGTCGCTCCGAGCACGTGCTCCAGACTGCGGACAGTCTTGTTCATGATTTTGTTGATTTCGTCGTCGGTGAGGGTCTTTTCCCCGCGGTACACCGCGCTCATGGCGACGCTCTTTTTGCCCTCGGGGATTTGGCTGCCCTTGTACACGTCAAAAAGCTCCAGCTCCTCGAGCAGACTGCCGCCCGCCTTGCGGATAACGGCCTCGATGTCGGCGACGGTAACGGCGTCGTCCACCAGCATGGCAATGTCGCGGCTGACCGCCGGGAAGCGGCTGAGCGGCTTGTAGCGCACGTCGCCGCCGGCGTTCGATAGCAGCGCGGCCATGTCCAGCTCGCCGAGATAGGCCTCGTCAAGGCCGTAATTTTCGGCCACGTCGGGGTGAACCTCGCCTATTATGCCGACTTTCTTCTTATTAATATATATCTCCGCGCTCTTGCCCGGGTGATATATCGGGTTGGGGGCCGCCGCCGCGAAGGACACGCCCTCTATGCCGAGGCTGTCGAGCAGCTCCTCTGCGGCGCCCTTCAGGTCAAAGAAGTCCGCCGAGCCGTAGGCCCCGAGCGTCAGCACCTTCTTTTCCTCGGGCAGCTCCGTCACGGGGAGGCTCTTGGGAATGTAGACGGTGGCTGTTTCAAACAGGCGGGCGTTCTTGTTTTTGTGGTTGTAATTCCTCGCCAAGACCTCCAGCATACCTGTCACGGCGGTGGTGCGCATTATGCTCGCGTCCTCGCCGAGGGGGTTAAGAATGTTGACGGTCCTCCTCAGCTCCTCGCCGGCGTTTATCATGTCCAGCGTTTTGGGGCTTGTGAAGGAGTAGGTCTGTATTTCGTAATAGCCTTGGCCCACAAGCGAGCCCTTGATTTTCGCCGTCAGCCGCTGCTCGCGGTTAAGCCCGCCCATCACGCCGGCCCCGCCGAGCGGTGCGGAGGGTATCTTGTCGTAGCCGTAAAGCCGCGCGACCTCCTCGGCCACGTCGGCCTCGCACTCGATGTCCATGCGGAAGGACGGCGCAAGCACCTCCATCTTGTCGGTATCCACGCCTATCTCGAGGCTGCGCAGGGCGGAAACCATAAAGCCGTCGTCGATGTCCGCGCCGATAAAGGCGCGTATTCTGTCGGGGCGGAAGGGAATGACCGTGGGAGTGTGGTCGCTGTTATCCACGTCTATCATGCCATGCACCACTTCGCCCGCGCCAAGCTCCTCAACAAGCTGGCAGGCGCGGTTAAGCGCGGTTATGACCATGTTCGGGTCGAGCCCCTTCTCGTAGCGGGAGGAGGATTCGGTTCTGAGGCCAAGCTTGCGGGCCGTGCGGCGCACGCTGCCGCGGAGGAAGTTGGCGCACTCGAAAAGCACGGCCTTGGTCGTATCCTGTATTTCGGAATTTGCGCCGCCCATTACGCCTGCCACGCAGACAGGCTTTTTGCCGTCGCAAATCATGAGCATACTGTCGTCGAGGTCGTGGGGCTGCCCGTCGAGGGTCACAATCTCCTCGCCGTTTTTCGCGCGGCGCACCACAATCTCGCTGCCCTCGAGGAAATCGAGGTCGAAGGCGTGCATGGGCTGGCCGTACTCCAGCATAACGTAGTTCGTAATATCGACGATGTTGCTTATGGGCCGCACGCCCGCCGCGCGGAGGCGCTTCTGCATCCACTCGGGCGAGGGGGCGATTTTTATATTCTTCACCAGCCGGCACGCGTAGCGCGGGCAGAGGTCGGGAGCCTCGACCGTGACCTTCGCGATGCTGTTGATGTCGCCGCCGGCAAGCTCCTTAACCTCTATCGGAGGTATCGAGAACGGCACGCCAAAGGTGGCGGCGGTTTCGCGGGCAAGGCCGACAACGCTGAGGCAGTCGGGGCGGTTGGGGGTTATCTCAAATTCGACGACGGTTTCCTTCTCGCCGAGAGCCTCCATCACGTCGGCCCCGAGCGGATAATCCCGCTGAAAAATGAGAATACCGTTGGGGTCGCTGCCGGGGATAACTCCGTCCTCGAAGCCAAGCTCCTGATGTGAGCAAAGCATACCGTTGCTCGCCTCGCCGCGGAGCTTGCCGGGCTTTATGGTGATGCCGCCGGGCAGCTTTGCCCCGGCCAGAGCCACCGGCACCGTCTGCCCCACCTCGATGTTCTGGGCGCCGGTCACTATCTGAACCGTTTCGCCGCCCACGTCAACGGTGGTTATCCACATATGGTCGGAGTTTGTGTGGCGCACCTTGGTCAATATTTTGCCGAAAACGACGTTTTCAACCTCGCTGCCCTCAACGCTCCAGCCCTCGACCTTGCTGCCGGAGAGGGTCATCGCGTCGCAGTATTCCTTCACGCCCGTGTTTTCAAGGGTGAGGTAGTCGTTCAGCCAGCTTAGCAGTAATTTCATCTATATCAATCCTTTCTCAATCAGAACTGCTTCAGGAAGCGGAGGTCGTTTTCGTAGAACAGGCGCAGGTCGTCCACGCCGTACTTTATCATTACAAGGCGTTCGAGGCCGAGGCCGAAGGCAAAGCCGCTGTACTCCTCCGGGTCGATGCCGCCCGCGCGCAGCACGTTGGGGTGTACCATGCCCGCGCCGAGTATCTCAATCCAGCCCTCGCCCTTGCACACGCCGCAGCCCTTGCCGCCGCACACAAAGCACGAAGCGTCCACCTCGGC
>CANRER010000101.1 GCA_947629615.1 uncultured Clostridia bacterium
TTATAGTATAATATTTTATATATAGGCTTTGCCACTATAAAGGAGGAAAAGGAAAATGAACATATTCAGCGCGGAAAGCATAAGAAACATCTGCGTTATGGGCCACGGAGGCAGCGGTAAGACAAGCCTTGTGGAGGCGATACTCAGCAAGGCGGGCGTGAGCGACCGCTTTGGCAAGGTGTCGGACGGAACGACGGTTTCCGACTACGACCCCGAGGAGATAAAGCGCCAAATCTCGATAAACCTAACGGTTGAGCCGTACGAGTGGAAAACCGAAAAAATCGGCTTGACGAAGGTGAACCTTATCGATACGCCCGGCTACTTCGACTTTGTGGGCGACGCGGTGTGCGGCGTTCGCGTATGCGGCAGCGCGCTCATCGTCGTCAACGCCAAAAGCGGAGTTCAGGTCGGCACCGAGCAGGCCTACGAGCTGGCCACCGGCAAGGGCATGGCGAAGATGTTTTTCGTCAGCAATATGGACGACGAATACGCCGACTTTGCCTCGGTTGTCGCTCAGCTTAAGGAAAAATTCGGCAAGAGCGTGGCCCCCTTCCGCATACCCATCAAGGACGGCAAAAAAATAAAGGGCTACGTAAACGTGGTGAGCGGCAGGGCCTACACCATCAGCAACGATGTCGAAACCGAAATCCCCATTCCCGACGAAATGGTCGATATATACAACGAGTATCACGAGTTTTTGGTCGAGGCCGTGGAGGAAAGCAGCGAGGAGCTGTTGGAGCGCTATCTTCGGGGCGAGACCATCACCGACGAGGAGATGCGCTCGGTACTGAAGGAGTCAGTGCGCAGCGGCGTGGTTTCTCCCGTTTACGGCGGATTTTCCACCGGCACCACCTTCGCGGTGCGCTCCCTTATGGACGCGATGCTCAAATATCTGCCCACGCCAATTCAATGCCCGCCCGAGCTTGCCGAAAAGGACGGCGAGCCCGTCGAGCTGACCGGCAGCAATACCGACCCGCTGGCCGCGCTGGTGTTTAAGACGGTGGCCGACCCTTACGTCGGCAAGATGTCCATTTTCCGCGTATACAGCGGCGTTATCCGCCCCGACAGCGTTGTATTTAACCCCAACAAGGGCGTGAGCGAAAGAATAGGCAAGCTTTATATGCTGCGCGGCAAAAAGCAGATTGAGGTAACGGAGCTGCGCGCGGGCGACATCGGCGCGGTGACAAAGCTCGCCCAAACTCAAACGGGCGACGCGCTTTGCTCGCCCTCCTCGCCGATAACGCTGACCGGCATAAGCCTGCCCAAGCCCAACCTTTCTATGGCGATAGTGCCGAAGAGCAAGGGCGACGAGGAAAAAATAAACTCCGGCCTCGCCCGCCTCAACGAGGAGGATCCCACCTTCTCTATCGAGGTGAACAACGAAACCAAGGAAACCATAATCAGCGGCTTGGGCGATTTGCACCTCGAGGTAATATGCTCCAAGCTGCAAAGCAAGTTCGGCGTTGGCGTGAGCCTTCAGCCGCCCACTATCCCCTACCGCGAAACCATACGCAAGTCCGTCAAGGTTCAGGGCCGCCACAAGAAGCAGAGCGGCGGCCACGGTCAGTTCGGCGACGTTTGGATAGAGTTCTCGCCCCACGACGGCGACGACCTTATCTTTGAGGAAAACGTGTTCGGCGGCGCGGTACCCAAAAACTACTTCCCCGCCGTTGAAAAGGGTCTGCGCGAGTGCATAGCGAGAGGCCCGCTGGCGGGCTACCCGGTGGTCGGCCTGAAGGCCGTGCTGGTGGACGGCAGCTACCACCCCGTGGATTCGAGCGAAATGGCCTTCAAGATGGCGGCCTCCATCGCCTATAAGGACGGTCTGCCCCAAGCCTCGCCCGTGCTGCTCGAGCCCGTCGGCCGCCTTGAGGTCACCGTGCCGGAAAGCCAGATGGGCGACGTCACCGGCGACATAAACAAGCGCCGCGGCAGAATACTGGATATGTCCCCCATCGGCGGCGGCAAGGGCAAGGTGACGGCGGAGGTACCCGTCGGCGAAATGAGCCGCTACTCGTCCGACCTTCGCTCCATGACGCAGGGCCGCGGCAGCTTTTCGTTCGAGTTCGTCCGCTACGAGGAGGCCCCCGCGAACATTGCCCAGCGCATAATCGAGGCCGGAAAATAACGGCTGTTAGGTAAGAATAATTCACAAAACAAACAAAAAAACGGCGTGCTTTTTTATGAAGTATGCCGTTTTTTTTCTTTTTGAATTTATCGCTTGACTTCCGTAATTAACTGTGCTATGATACTTTTGACTTTTGTTTCATCTTGTTTTTTAACAGTTCCGAGGTGGTTCTCGTGTTGAATACGGACGCATATTTATTCGTACACTTCATCGACAAAAAGCACAACACCCCCATGAGCGAGCAGGTATATTTTTCGGTGAGCCGCGACGGCTACACTTGGCAGACGCTGAACGGCAAACAGCCTGTGCTCACCTCAAACGTGGGCGAGCGCGGCGTGCGCGACCCGTTCATTGTTCGCTCCCCTCAAAACGACAAATTTTATATCGTCGGCACCGACCTCAATGTGCACCTGCGCCGCGACGGCTGGAAAATGGCCACCATCAACGGCAGCAGGAGCATTCTTGTGTGGGAGAGCGCCGACCTTGTGAACTGGACGGACGTACGTATGTGTACCATCGCCCCCGAGGACGCGGGCTGCGCTTGGGCGCCGGAGGTTATTTACGACGAGGAGCAGGGCGATTACATGGTGTTTTGGGCCTCGCGCTCGCTCAAGGACGGCCGCAGAAAGTGCCGTATGTATTACAGCAAAACGACCGACTTCCGTAACTTCACCCCCGCGAAGCTCTATATCGAACGCCCCAGCGACGTTATCGACACCACAATAGTCCGCGACAACGAGGCGGGCTGCTATTACCGTTTCAGCAAGGACGAAACCTTTAAGGTCATAACCGTGGAGCGCGGCGAAACCCTGCTGGGCGATTTTCAGCGCATAGAAACCACCATCGACCACACGCGCGGCGTAGAGGGGCCGGAGTGCTTCAGGCTCAAGAACGGCAAGTGGTGCCTTATCGTTGACCGCTACGCCAAAAACCTCGGCTACTGCGCCTACACCTGCGCCGACCTCGCGACCGGCAGTTTCTCAAGGCTGCGCCACGAATTTAATTCCGACCTAAAGCTTCGCCACGGCGGCGTGATTCCCATCACCGCCGAGGAATACGAGCGGCTGCTCGCCGCCTACGGTGACAAGTGATGGACTTCGCCGGGGCAGTAGAGTGGATAAAATTTAATCTTGGAATTGAAAACCGCGATATTTGCGAGGCTCTCAACATCGGCGAGGTGACGCTCGAAAACCTGCTCAACGGCTACGTTAAGCCGCAGCCCTTCGTTTTGCAGGAGCTGTTTTCCCACTTTTCCGTCCTCCCCGAGGGCGAGCCGCCCATCGTCAGCGAGGGCGTGCCGGGCGAGCTGCCGCTTTCGCGGCTGGAGAGCCGTATCCGCGCGCCGAGGCGCTTCGCCGTAGCCGTGGAGGACGACGCTCTCGCCGAGCGGCGGATATTCGCCGGGAATTGCGCCGTTATTCAGAACGCGGCCCCGCTGACCGACGGCAGCGTGGTTTTGGCTTCTGTTCGCGGCGGCGACGCGAGGCTGTACATATACGGGGCCGGGCCAAGCGAGATTACTCTTACCGCCGGCGGCGAACGCTTCGCCTTCTCCCCCGCCGAGTTCGAGAGTTCTGTCAAGGTGGCGGGCAAGGTGGTTTGCGTTCTGGAGGGTATGCCCGACGACACGTATTAAAAAGCGATAAAAATACAAAATATTTTGAAAAAGGGCTTGCAATTTTGAAAAAGCTGTGCTATAATATAAACGCTGTGATTGAAATATATTGATAAGAGGTGAACATCCATGAAAGAGGGTATCCATCCCCAGTACCGGCAGACGGTAATTCGGTGCGCTTGCGGCAATGTAATTGAAACAGGCTCCACCAAGGAGAACATAAACGTTGAAATCTGCTCCAAGTGCCACCCCTTCTATACCGGCAAGCAGAAGCTTGTTGATACGGGCGGACGCGTTGAGAAGTTCAGAAAGAAGTTCAATCTCGGGAACAAATAAGCGAAGCTGCCGTTTACGGCGGCTTTTTGCTTTTATGAAAAACGGGAAAATTGCGGCGCACGGGCGGCGGTATGGTATTGTCGCCCACACGACGTGCGTTGACACGCCCACCGCTTCGCGGACGCGCCTTCGGCGCGGGCAGTCGTATTTAATTAATTACCTATGTTCTTTTGTGACCAAAAGAACCAAAAGTCCCGGGGGCCTCGCAGCCGGCGGACCCCTCAACGCGTTTAAGGAGCCTACGGGCCCCTTAAAAATCCCCGTGACGGATACCGGCACGGGGTTGATTTTGTTTTTGCGTGGTGCCGTATGCCGCGCCGTTTTTTACTATATTTCCATTCGCCACCGTAGGGAGCGCCGACTCGGCGCTCCGCAAGCCAAACCGCAAAAAAGCGCCCCGGCGGGGCGCTTTTGCTTTTGAAATACGGACGCGCTTTGCGTCATCACTCGGCGGGCATTACCACGATAGTGGTCGCGGTAAAGCGTCCGTCGGCGTCAAGCGAACCGATGGCGGTAACGGTATCGCCGCGCTTGATGTCGGAGAAATTGACGGTTTTGCCGGTGGCGTTATTAAGCACCGCGGCGGTAACTGCCCCGTTAGACCTCTTAGCGGCATACACGCGCTCGCTCTTGCCGTCAATGCTGACGGTGAGGTAGCTGTTGGTCGTGCTGATGGAGGTTACGACGCCGCTCTTTTGATAAGCGGAAGGCGAAACCGACGCTACAACTGCGGTTATAACGCCGCTTTCAAGGTCGAGGGTGACATTATTGCCCACGCGGAGGTCGTAAATCTCGGCGGTTTTGCCGCTGACGGTTATCTTGGCCTTGGACGAAACCTCGTAGCTCTGCTTTTCGCCGTCAACCTCGACCTCGATGGTCGGGGCGGAGCTGATGGTTATTGCGGTTATGGAGCCGTTTATGCTGGAGTTGGCGCTTGTGGCGGTGATTTCGGTCACAACGCCGTCGAGCAGCTTAAGGGTCGCCTTATCGCCGACGGCCACGTCCTCGAAGTCGGCCTTGGCGGAGTTGCGGGTGACGGTTACGTCCTCGTCAACGTCATATTCCGCGTTGGCGTTGCTGTCGGTGCGGAGGGTGACGGTATCGTCCTTCTTGGAGCGAACCGTGCCGGACACGGTCTGTTCGCCTGTCTTGGCCTCGATTTCGTCAACAACGCCCTTTTCGATGTAAACGGTGACGTTATAGCCGTTCTTCAAATCATTGAGCTCGGCCTTCTTGCCATCAACCGTGACCTTGGCGTCGGAATTGTCAGCCACGACAATCTCGCGGTAGTCCCTGCCCTCGACAACGGCGAAGGAAACGCTGCCCGTGCGGAAGGACAAATCAGCCAGACGGCCGGAAACCTCCTCGTCCTCGGGAGCGGTATTCGCGTTAGAGTTGGTGTTAGTGTTGGTGTTGGTACCGGTATTCGTATTCGTGTTCGTATTCGTATTGGCGTCAGAGCCTGAAGTGTCGGGCGAAAGAGCCTCAAAGCCGACAAGCTTGTCGCCGCTGAACACGGCCAAAGCCTCGCTGCCGTTCACGATGTTGGCCGCCGCGCTCTTAACGCCGTCCTTGATAACGGAAACGCCGCTTCCGATAGAATAGGTTTCGGTTGTCTTGGCGGTTTCGTTA
>CANRER010000102.1 GCA_947629615.1 uncultured Clostridia bacterium
TTTTTGCCAAGGCTGTCGGCGCTGGCCGCGCGAATGACCTTATAAATGGCGTTTTTTACCACGCTGAGGCTGAGACCGGCGGAGATGTTCTCAATAGAAGCGCCGTCCTTCTGAGCCTGCTTGACCGAGGAATTCATGAACACCGTGCATCGCGAGCCGAGGTCCACCGGCCTGTCGGCCAGTAAGCCCTTTTGGGCAAATTCGCTTATGCTGTAGCCCAACGCTCCGGCGAAGGTCTGCAAAAACGAGCCGCAGCCCGAGGAGCAGGCCTCGTTGAGGAAGATGTTGTCGATGGCTCCGCCGCGTATTTTAAAGCACTTTATGTCCTGTCCGCCGATGTCGATGATGAAGTCAACGTTGGGATTGAACTTTTTCGCGGCGGTAAAGTGGGCCATGGTCTCCACAAGGCCCATGTCGAAGCCAAAGGCGTTTTTCACAAGCTCTTCGCCGTAGCCGGTGGCGGCGGAGGCGTTTATTTTAACATTGGGATATTTTTCGTAAAATTTTATCAGAAAGTCGCGGAGCAGCGGTACCGGATTGCCGCTGTTGGGCATATAGTCCGCATGGAAGATGTCGCCCTTTTCATTCAGCACAACGGCCTTGAGGGTAGTGCTGCCGGCGTCCACGCCGAGATACGCCTCCTTGGGGTCGGGGTCGTCGGTGATGGGTATGCCGGCCCTTTGGTGCCGCTCGCGGAACCTTTCGTAATCCGCCTCGTCCTCGAAAAGGCGGGGGCAGCTTTTATATGTTTCCGCCGAGGCGTAGCCCGCCACGCGGGCGGCGGCCTCCCGCAGGCGCACGGGCGCGGCCGTGGGCGAAAGAGCGGCCCCCATAGCCACGAAGTACAGCGAGTTCTCGGGGCAAAGGCCCTTTTGACCGAGCTGGCGGTCGAACGCCGCGCGAAGCTCGCTCAAAAACGTCAGCGGCCCGCCAAGATACACCACCTTGCCCTTTATCTCGCGTCCTTGGGCAAGACCGGCGATGGTCTGGTTCACCACGGCGGCGAAAATGCTGGCCGCCACGTCCTCCTTGCGGGCTCCCTGATTGAGCAGCGGCTGAAGGTCGCTTTTGGCGAAAACGCCGCAGCGCGAAGCGATGGTATATATTTTTTCGTAATTTTTCGCGGCCTCGTTCATGTCGTCGGGGCCCATGGCGAGCAGGGCGGACATTTGGTCGATGAAGGCCCCTGTGCCGCCGGCGCAGCTTCCGTTCATGCGCACCTCCATGCCGCCGTCGAGAAAGAGTATCTTCGCGTCCTCGCCGCCGAGCTCTATAACCACGTCGGCGTCCGGCACAAAGCGGCGCACGGCTATCCTCGCGGCGTATACCTCCTGCACAAAGGCCAGCCCCGAGCTTTCGGCCATGCCCATGCCGGCGCTGCCGCTCACGGAAACCAACGCCTCGTCCTCGCCAGGGAAAATATCGGCCACTCGGCCAAGCAGCTCGGCGGTTTTTTCCACTATCATGCTGTAGTGGCGGGCGTACTCCTTATATACTATCCTGTCGTTTTCGTCCAGCGCGACGCATTTAAGCGTCGTACTGCCGACGTCTACACCGATTTTCAGCATTTTATCACCTTAAATGTAATGGTTGTGCGGATATAAATATGTTCTTATTATATCATAGCTTTGAAAAAATTTATGATATAATTGCGCATAGCCGTTTCCGCGCCCCTTTAGGAGAAAAACTTCGGCGGCGCAAAAAAATGTCTAAACGAAGCTTTAGCTTCATTATAACACATTTTTTTCACTGCGTCAATGGAAAAATTGCGATTGGCGAAAGCATAAAATTTTATTTGACATACAGGGCGCGGCGTGGTAAAATATAGTTATGATTTACCGAAAGGAGAAATGAAAATGAAAAAGTTTTCCGTATGCCTTTTGTGCTTAATGCTGTGCCTCTCTCTTTCCGTGGGCTGCCTTGCCGCCGCGGAGGTCACTGTTGACGGCACGGAGGTAAAGCTTGTGAACGCGAACGGCGACCCCGTTCCCGATGTCGAGGCCGACACCTTAGTGCCGGTGCGCGCCGTGATGAACGCGCTGGGCTACTCCGTCAGCTACGACGAGGAAACCGGCTACATCAAGGCCGGCACATTCGCCGACCCGGAGTTCATCTTTACTCCCGGCGACGAGTGGGGTACCGTGATAAAGGACGGCACCACCTTCGTTGACGGCCTTAAGCTGATGGAGGGCGAGCCGCTGCCCTTCAGCGCCGAGTATAAGGACGGCGCGATTGCCTACACGAACAAGTTCGACGAGGTTAAAGAGGGCTGGTACCGCATAACCTTCAGCGACGGCCGCCGCCTGACGGCCCAAACCCTGCCCGAAAACGACCTTGTGGAAACCAAGGTAAACGAGGACGGAACCGAGGAGGAGGTCGTTAAGACTCCCGTTGAGCAGGTGCTTGCCACCGGGCTTTTCCTTGCCGAGGCGAACGACAGCGACTATCAGCTTTGGCTGGTGCGCAAGATCGGCAACAAAACCTACGCCCTTATCAACAAGGCCACCGGCCTCGCGGCGGACGTGAACTCATGGTCGCGCGATAAGGGCGCGAGCATAATCCAATACACCCTTGCCGGCGGCACAAACCAGCAGTATACCTTCCAAAAATCCGCGGATGGCGATGAAAGCTACTCCATCTCCCCCGTATACAGCCGGCTGTATCTCGATTATGCCGGCGGGTACGAGAACGCGGACGTGACCGAGGACAAGGTGATTCAGACCTATCAGTCCGACAAAAAATGGAAGCTTGACTTTGTTGAGGGCTACGTAAACCCCGTAGAGCTTGCCCCCACGACCGAGGCCTTCAAGGAGCTGCCCTCCTTCTGGCAGGACAGGTTCAACGCATATTTCTCTACCGACGTTGATTTCAGCAAGAGCGCTAAGGACAAGGCCGAAGCCTTCATGCGCGAAAAGGACTTCGCGCATCAGGACAAGGCCGCCCAGCAGGAGATAATCAAGGACGCCCTTGACGTTACGTACAGCGACCTTCTCGGCGGCTGGATGCGCGAAAAGCTCACCGCCAATTACGAGATAGCCGGCGTGACGCGCACCCACGACGAAAATCCCGAGGTTCTCGAGCAGGAGGACGGCAAGGACTACTATGTTTGGACGATAAACATGGAGTGCAACGGCCCCGACGACATACACACCTTCACCGTCGAAACCGTGGATCCCGACGACGAGGAACACGTCCGCAAGGTTTGCGAGGCGGTAGCCTGCTTCGAGCCGCCCGTGCGCAAGACTCTGCGCCACTTCTACTACACCGGCGACGACTTCGGCACGTGGAACGCTTGGGACGGCGAAATCTGGAACAACACCGCCAGCAAGTTCGACGTTGACGGTATGCTGACCATGTTCGCCCACGAGCTGGGCCACGTTATCGACAGCGACTTCAAGGTCGGCGACGACGTATGGCGCAGAGCCATAAACGCCGACGTTGTGCCCACCTCCGGCTACGGCCAGACCAACCGCTGGGAGGACTTCGGCGAGTTCAGCCGCCTTTACCTGATGGCGCGCGGCGACGACGAGCGAATTGCCGCCATCGAGAAGGTTTACCCCAACCGCACCAAGACCTACCGTGCGGCGCTTTATAACATCGACAACAACTACTACGCCGAATACAAGGACGAATACGACGAGGTTACCGCGCCGATCGGCAACGCCGAGGGCATCGATAATGATATGTACTATACCGTTACGACCGAGGGCGGCGCGCTCACGAACGACGACGGCGTTCTTTCCGTTGAAAGGAACACCGGCCGTGACGAGCAGCTTTGGCAGATTTCCGTATTGGACGAGCAGCTTGTACGCTTCTATTCCAAGGCCGACGGCAAGGCTGTCTTAGTTCCCGGCGTCGAGCCCGGAACAGAGGCCGAGGCCTCCTTTGACGGCTCCACCGCCTTTGGCGTTATGCCCACTGCTTCGGGCGGCGATAAGGAGTATAAGATTACCGCGACCGAAACCGGCCTTTCGCTGAACGTCGTTGACGGAAAGCCCGTGACGGAGCTTAGCGGCGAGGACGCTTCGCTTTGGAAGCTCACCCCCGTTGAAAAGGTCGAGGGCATGGGTCGGTTCAACATCATGTCCGACGGCCTTTACCTCGCCCCCGCTTCGAGCGATCTTGGCGCGCGGCTTTTCCTGTCCGAGGACGAGAACGTGTGGTATATCAATAAGCTGCCCAACAACGTGGGCTATATAACCGATACCGACACCGACTACGCTATCGACATCAGCGGCGCGAGCGAGGAGGAGGGCGCTTCGGCCCTCGCCTACACCCTGTCGCGCAACGCCAATCAGATGTGGGAAATAGTGCAAAACAAAAACGGCACGGTTTCCTTCAAGGTTCAGCACAGCGGCTTGTATCTGGCCGTTGACGAGGACGGGCTCGCCATTCAGTCCGCCGAAAAATACGAGTGGACGCTTGAGGAAGCAGCCGAATAACAGGAATATTGAAAACGAAGGAAATCCGCTCGAAAGAGCGGATTTCTGCGTATTGTCTATAATATTATTTTTCGTTGCCACTATCCCTATTTCAAATTGCCGCGCAGCACCGTCACCGACAGGGGCGGGAATACGACCTCGCCGCCGTCGGACAGGGAAAACGGCTCCACAGAAGGGGCGACAGTTTCGCGGTCAAGCGTGTTTTCGTCGTCGGCGCGGCCGGTGAGGACGGCGCGGCTGCCGTCGAAATCCCCACCGAGGGCAAGCCTCGCGGCGCAGGCCTCGCCGCGCACATTCACGGCTTTGATTATTATTTCGCCGCTTTGCGCGGCCCCGCAGGTCACGTACAGTTCGCGCAGCGCGGGCAGTCTGTCCTCGCAGGAGTTCATACGCTCGCCGTTTATGTAAGTGGTTATCTCGCGCCCGCAAACGCGCAGGCGAAATTCGTACTCCTCGTTTTGCTCAAGCGTGAAAATATGCTGGTCAAGGCAGCTCGCGCCACTCTCCCTTTGCGAAGAAATCAGGCAGTCCTGATTTTGCCAGCCGCCTATCTCCCAAACGACGCGCCGCCCGCCGCTCATGCCAAAGCTCACGTCCAGCCCCTTGCACGGGTCGCCGCCGCCCTTCTTGAAGCGGAAGCTCAGCTCAAAATCGCCTTTCTCCGCGCCCAAATCGGCCCTAAAGCCGGCGGGAACGTCGCTGTTATCGAAGCGCCTCTCCCCCTCCGGCGTGGCGAGGCGTATATCCCATATCCAGCCCTCCGCTCCGCGCGAGGCTATCTCTACCCCGCCGCAGATCGGCCCGCCTTCGGGAGCGTATTCCTTGAAGCCGCTCATCTCAAAGGGCAGCAGGCAGTCGGGAAGATTATTTGAAAACAGCTTCTGCACATAGTAGCTTGGCGTTCTGCACACACGGCTGTTGTCGAACCAGATAAGGTCCGGGCGCCAGTTTACATAATCCGCATGGCAAAAGAGCGGAGCGTAGCACGTAAGCTCCACGGCGTGGGCCGCGTTCTCGAGGCCGGTCAGATAGGCAGCCTCGGAGAGGGCGTTATAAAGCCTGTTCCCGCAGGAGGCGTACTCACCCAAAAAGACCTTCGGCCCGTCGGCGGGAAAACCGGCGTAGCGGTCGATATTGGCAAGGAACCACTCGGGCGCGCAGTAGTAATGCTCGTCGATCAAATCCGCGCCGTCCGCGCGGGCGGCCTGCCAACCCCGGTCGTA
>CANRER010000103.1 GCA_947629615.1 uncultured Clostridia bacterium
GCCGACGAGCAAGCACTCCCGACGGCGTACATAGGTACGCCGAGGGTGATTTTCGTTCATAGTTCAAGGGCTTAAAACAACGAAAATCCGCTCGTTACGAGCGGATTTTCTACATTAATTCAACCGTTTCTCAATACATATAATGTTCAACGTGGCCTTATATCAATACATTCAGCCCTTGAACGGTCTGCGCCATTTTTTTACGGCCCCGCTTTTGTTTTATACTATCCCATATCTCGCCGCATAATCACAGGCTATGTCGCGGTACTTTTCGGTTTTGAAGCCGTTCCTTATGTCCGTGATGTCGGCGTACGAGCCGCTTATGAGGTTCTGTATCAGAGCCTCGGCCACAAAGCACTC
Organism: uncultured Clostridia bacterium; assembly: GCA_947629615.1. Taxonomy (GTDB): domain Bacteria; phylum Bacillota; class Clostridia; order UMGS1883; family UMGS1883; genus JAFLUQ01. The sequence goes on from CANRER010000103.1 coordinate 361, forward strand.
GAACAGCTTTTCGTCCGAAAAGGCCGTTTCAATATCGGTGTTCATTTTTTCGTTTATCCCGTCAACGGCGTGACGGTAGAGCGGATTGTCCTTCCCCAGAAGCTCGCCCATGCGCTTCAGGCAGCCAACTCCCTCGCGCATATCGGACACCGATACCTTGCCGCGGTAATTCATGATTTTTTCACCTCCTGTCAGCAGGCTGTCAACGGTGGTGCGCAGCACTCCGGCCAAGTCGGGCAGAAGCCCCACGTCGGGCAGAGTTTCGCCCCTTTCCCATTTGCTGACCGCCTGATACGATACGCCGAGGCGTTCACCGAGCTCGTTTTGCGTAAGGCCGAGCTCCTTTCGCAAAACGGCTATCTGCCGCCCTGTTTTTTCCGAGCTGACGTTCATGCCGAATGTCCCCCTTTTTTAGTTTTGTGAAGCGCTTCATATCTGTATTATAGCCCGCTTTCGGCCAAAAATCAATAACGCGGCCGATTATATATCCGGCGGGCGGCTCAACCGAAGGGACTATTCCACCTTGTAGCCCGCGCTCCAGACGGATTTTATGAACTTTGGCCTTTTTGGGTTTTCCTCGATTTTTTCGCGTATATGGCGAATGTGGACGGCCACGGTGTTGTCGCCCACGGCGTAGCTTTCGTTCCACACGCGGCAGTATATTTCCGAGGCCGAAAAAATCTGCCCCCTGTTGCTGCAAAGCAACTCGAGTATGCGGTATTCCGTCGGCGTCAGCCGAACGGCGCGGCCCTCGGCTTCAACTCTGCGGCGAAGGGGATCGAGCGTCAGCGCGCCCACCCGTATAAGCCCGTCGCCGCTTTCCGTCAGAGAAACGCCGTCGCGCCCAAAGCGGAAGGCCGCCCTCGCGGCCAGCTCGTCCGCCGTGAAGGGCATGAACAGATAGTCCTCGGCCTCAAGCTCCGCCGCGCGGGCCAGCTCCTCCCTTCGGGAAAGAGCCAGCACCATGGGTATGGCCTTCTCGCGGGCAAACGACGCCAGCGCCGCCCCCTCCTCGCCGGCAAGCAGCGAGCAGTCGGCAATGAGCAGCCCCACGTCGCGCCGCCGCGCTTCCTCAAGCGCACGGGAGGCGTTCGCCGCGCCGACGACCGGGCCGAGCCCCCTCAACGCCGGCTCGTAGTCCGCGCCGCGCCCGCAGAGGGTAAGTATGTATTTCATCTTTTTGTACCTCCGAAAATGATTTCAAAAAAACTGACATTTACTGAATGTCATTTCTGATATAATTATAGCATATAATAAAGAAAATGACAAGTACTAAATGTCAAAAACGGAGAAAAATATGTTCAAGAACAAAAGCGCCGACGGTTCCAACAATATTTGCGGAAAAAACGTCGCCGGGCTGCGCAAGGCCGCCCGGCCCAAAATGTCGCAGCGCGCGCTGGCCGACAGGCTCCAGCTCGCCGGTATCGACGTGGACAAAAACGCCGTGCAGCGTATAGAGTGCGGGCTTCGCTTTGTTACCGACATCGAGCTTGCCGCGCTGGCCGAGATTTTCGGCGTGTCGTGCGACGAGCTGCTGCGAAGGTAGGCTTAACCCGTTCCCTGCCATTATATCACCTTCGGCGAATTATGTCAATATTTTTACGTTATTTTTTATTAATTTATACGTTATACTGATGATATTTCGTATGCGATGTGTTAAGATGAAAATAATAACGCGGGTGCGCATTGAGGGCGCCCGCGTTTAATATATTACCTATCAGCCGTTTTTGAGGATCTCCTTCAGGAACTGTCCCGTATACGACGCCTCGCACCGCGCGACCTCCTCGGGAGAGCCGCAGGCCACGACGCTGCCGCCGGCGGAGCCGCCCTCGGGGCCGAGGTCGATGATGTAGTCGGCGGTTTTTATCACGTCCAGATTATGCTCGATGACGACCACGGTGTTTCCGGCATCCACAAGGCTTTGCAGTACCTCGATAAGCTTATGCACGTCCGCGCTGTGAAGGCCCGTCGTGGGCTCGTCCAGTATATATATGGTGCGGCCCGTACTGCGGCGGCTGAGCTCCGTGGCAAGCTTCACGCGCTGGGCCTCGCCGCCCGACAGCGTGGTGGAGGACTGCCCGAGCTTGATATAGCCGAGGCCCACGTCGTAAAGCGTTTGGATTTTGCGGCGTATCCTCGGTATGCTGTCGAAGAAGGAGAGAGCCTCCTCGACGGTCATGTCCAAAACGTCGTATATATTTTTGCCCTTAAACTTTACCTCCAGCGTTTCGCGGTTGTAGCGGCGGCCTTTGCAGACCTCGCATGGAACGTAAACGTCGGGCAGGAAGTGCATTTCGATTTTGATTATGCCGTCGCCGGAGCAAGCTTCGCACCGGCCCCCGCGCACGTTGAAGCTGAAACGCCCCGGGCCGTAGCCGCGGGCCTTGGCGTCGGCAGTGGCGGCGAAAAGCTCGCGTATATCGTTGAAAACGCCGGTATAGGTGGCCGGGTTCGACCGAGGGGTGCGGCCTATGGGCGATTGGTCGATGTCGATGACCTTATCCAGCAGATCTATGCCTTCCATGCCCCTGTGCTTGCCGGGAATGGCGTGGCTGCGGTTCAGCTCGCAGCTAAGACGCTTGTTTATGACCTCGTTCACGAGCGAGCTTTTGCCGCTGCCGCTTACGCCCGTAACGCAGACGAACAGTCCCAGCGGTATATCCACGTCGATGTTCTTTAGGTTGTTTTCCGCCGCGCCGAGTACCCTAAGCCGCCTTTCGCCGACGGGGCGGCGGGAGGCGGGTATTTCGATTTTTTTCCTGCCGCTGAGGTAAGCCCCCGTGACGGACGCGGGATTTTGGATTATCTCGTCGGCTGTGCCGACGGCCACTATCTCGCCGCCGTGAACGCCCGCGCCGGGGCCGACGTCCACAATGTAGTCGGCGGCGCGCATGGTGTCCTCGTCATGCTCGACGATTATAAGAGTGTTTCCAAGGTCGCGCAGCCGCTTAAGCGAGGCCAGCAGCTTGCCGTTGTCGCGCTGGTGCAGACCTATGCTGGGCTCGTCCAGTATATACAGAACGCCCACAAGGCCCGAGCCTATCTGCGTGGCGAGCCTTATGCGCTGAGCCTCGCCGCCCGACAGCGTACCCGCCGAGCGCGAAAGCGTCAGGTAATCGAGCCCCACGTTTTTCAGAAACATCAGCCGCGCGGTTATCTCGCGCAGTATCTGGTCGGCTATCACGGCGTCCTTCCCGGTCAGCTTCAGATTGGCGATGAAGTCAAGCTCCTCCGTCACGGACATGGAGCAAAATTCGTCGATGTTTTTGCCGCCCACGGTGACGGCCAATATCTCCTTACGCAGCCGCTTGCCCCGGCAGGCTTGGCAGGGTATCTCGCGGGTCAGGCGTTCAAGGTCGGCCTTGGCCCAGTCGCTGTCGGTTTCGTTATAGCGGCGCTGCAAATTGTTCACCAGCCCCTCGAACGGCAGGCTGTAGCGCACGGTTCCGCCTCCTCGGCGGAACTCCACGTCGAGCTTTTCGCCCTTGGTGCCGAAAAGGATTATGTCAACCACTTCCTTGGGCAGCCGCTTTACCGGCACGCTCAGGCTGAAGCCGTATTTTTTGGAAAGGGCGCGGAAGTAGGCGTTGGCGGTGCTGTCCTCCTTGTCGGGAGCGCGCCAGCCGCTGACGGCGAAGGCGCCCTCGAGTATGGAAAGCTCGTCGCTTATCAGCACAAGCGAGGGGTCTATCTGGGTTATAACGCCTATGCCGCTGCACGAGGGGCAGGCCCCGAAGGGGCTGTTGAACGAAAAGCTGCGGGGCGAAAGCTCCTCAAGGCTTATGCCGCAGTCCTCGCAGGCGTAATTTTGCGAAAAGGTCAGCTCCTCGTCGCCGTTTAGCACCTTAACAACGCCGCCGCCCAAGTGCAGCGCCAGCTCGAGCGAGTCCACGAGCCGCCTTTCCATGCCTTCGCGGACGACGAGGCGGTCGATGACTATTTCAATGGTGTGGCGCTTGTTTTTTTCAAGGGCGATGTCCTCGCTCAGCTCGTATACTATGCCGTCCACGCGCACGCGGGCGAAGCCGCTTTTGCGGGCGTTCTCGAAAACCTTGGCGTGTTCGCCCTTTTTGGCGCGCACGACCGGCGCCATCACGTGCAGGCGGCTGCCCTCGGGCAGGGCCGTTATTTTATCCACAATCTGATCGACCGACTGCTTTTTTATCTCCTTGCCGCAGTTTGGGCAGTGCGGAATACCCACCCGCGCGTAAAGCAGGCGCAGATAGTCGTATATCTCGGTGACGGTGCCGACGGTGGAGCGGGGATTTTTGCTTGTGGTTTTCTGGTCGATGCTTATCGCGGGACTAAGCCCCTCGATGGAGTCCACGTCGGGCTTTTCCATCTGCCCGAGGAACATTCTCGCGTAGGCCGAAAGCGACTCCACATACCGCCGCTGGCCTTCGGCGTAGATGGTGCTGAACGCCAGCGAGGTTTTGCCGCTGCCGCTGACGCCGGTGAACACCACCATTTTGTCGCGCGGGATTTCCAAATCTATGTTTTTCAGATTATTTTCCCTCGCGCCCTTTATGATTATCTTATTCTCAGAGGCCATGAAAACGCTCCTTTCGGTTCGGTTACAGCTTTTTGAGCCGCTTTATCTTGTCCCTTATCTTGGCGGCGTCCTCGAAGCGAAGCTCCTCGGCGGCCTGCCGCATGGCGAGCTCGAGCTTGGCGATGACGGCCGTCACGTCGGCGGAGGGGCCTTCGTCCTCCTCGCCGGGCTTAACGGCGGCGATTACGTCGCTTACGGCCTTGGTTATGGTCTTTGGGGTTATGCCGTGCTCGAGGTTGTATTTATGCTGAAGCTCGCGGCGGCGGTTGGTTTCGCCGATGGCGCGCTTCATCGACTCGGTTTCGGTATCGGCGTACATTATTACCCTGCCCTCGGCGTTGCGGGCCGCGCGGCCTATGGTCTGGATAAGCGAGGTTTCGCTTCGCAGAAAGCCCTCCTTGTCGGCGTCGAGTATCGCGACGAGGGAAACCTCGGGCAGGTCAAGCCCCTCGCGCAGCAGGTTTATCCCGACGAGAACGTCGAATACGCCCAGCCGCAGGTCGCGCACTATCTCCATGCGTTCGAGGGTTTCCACGTCGGAGTGCATATATTTCACCTTCACGCCCATTGTGCGGAAGTAGTCGGTCAGGTCCTCAGCCATTTTTTTTGTCAGCGTCGTGACGAGTACGCGCTCCTTGCGCTCGGCGCGGATGAAAATTTCGTTCAAAAGGTCGTCTATCTGGCCCTTGACAGGCCGCACGATTATCTCCGGGTCGAGCAGGCCGGTGGGGCG
>CANRER010000104.1 GCA_947629615.1 uncultured Clostridia bacterium
GACCTTTCTGGTGCCGATTTCGGCGGCCTTGTTAAATTCCACGTCCTCCTCGAACCACGGCGTGCTGACCATGCGCGGGTGGTCGTCCTCGGTGTGGCCCATAGCCGATTCCACAATATAGCCCACGCAGTCGATGAGGCGCACGCGGAAGTCGGTATTTTTGTCAAGGCTTATCCTGACGGCCTCGTTGGGGATAAACTTCGGCTCGGTAGTCATAATGGTGCGGCCCGCTGCGCTCTGGGGCAGCTCATCCTGCGCCCGCTCCCGCTGGTATTCGTCCTCTATGTTGGGGATCACGATAGTGTCCATGAATTTTTTTATGAAGGTGGATTTGCCCGTGCGCACCGGCCCCACGACGCCTATGTATATGTCGCCCTTCGTCCGCTTCGCCACGTCGCTGTATATGCTGTTCATGGAATTTCCTCCTTTAGCTTGATACAGTTAAATTATATTTCGCTTTCGGCGGAAATATGTCTTTATTTTGCTTGAAAAGAAAGCGAATGTGTGGTATTATAACGGTACGAGGTGTTATATATGAAGGCTCTCATCGCCATGAGCGGAGGCGTGGATTCCTCCGTGGCGGCTTATTTAATGAAGGAACGGGGCTTCGAGTGCGTCGGGGCCACCATGAAGCTTTTGTCGGACGACTTGGGCGTGACCGACGGCGGCTGCTGCTCCCTCGACGACGTGCAGGACGCCCGCAGCGTGGCCGACAGGCTCGGCATACCGTACTACGTTTTCAACTTTACGGGCCGCTTCCGCGAGGAGGTCATCGACCGCTTTGTCCGCGCCTACGAGAACGGGCTAACCCCTAACCCCTGCATAGACTGCAACCGATACCTGAAGTTTAACGCCTTTCTTCGCCGCGCCGATGAGCTTGGCGCGGGCGTCGTCGCGACAGGCCATTACGTCCGCGCGGAGCGCGACGAAGCCTCGGGGCGGTTTTTGCTCAAAAAGGCGCTCGACCCGGATAAGGACCAAAGCTATGTGCTTTACTCGCTCACGCAGGAGCAGCTCGCCCGCGCGGTCTTTCCTCTCGGCGGCCTGTCGAAGGACGAGGTTCGCGCCGTCGCGGCGCGGCAGGGCTTTGTGAACGCAAATAAGCGCGACAGTCAGGACGTGTGCTTTGTGCGCGGCGAAAGCTACGCCGATTTCATCGAACGCTTTACCGGCAAGATCTACCCTCCCGGCGATTTTGTGGACGAAAGCGGCAGGGTTCTCGGGCGGCACAAGGGCGTTATACGCTACACCGTCGGGCAGCGGCGGGGGCTTGGCGTATCCGCCGCCGAGCGGCTTTACGTGGCCGAGGTGAACCCCTCGGCCAACACAGTGACGCTCGCGAGCGGCGGGGGCAGGTACTCCGACGCTCTCACCGCCACGGACGTGAATTTGATTTCCGTTCCCTCGATAGAAAGCCCCATGCGCGTGACCGCGAAAATACGCTACCGCCAGAAGGAGCAGCCCGCCACTGCCGTGCAGGACGAAAACGGCGATCTCCGCCTGCGCTTTGACGAACCGCAGCGGGCCATAGCCGCCGGCCAGGCCGTCGTGCTGTACGACGGAGATATTGTCGTCGGCGGAGGAACGATTGTGTAGGGGCCGGCAAATATGGCTAAAGCAATTAATGCAGTAAATCCGCTCCTTTGAGCGGATTTACTGCATTAATTCAAATTTGCGGAAGCAAGCCGGTCGGCCGCTATTGATTGCTCTTGTTCTTATTTATTATCCCGTTCACCTTATCGAACATCTCGGGAACGCTGTCGATAAGCTTGTCAACGGTGGTATTCGCCGAGTTCACGGGCAGCAGCTTAACGCTGTCGCCGTTCACCACAAGAAAGCCCACCGGCGATATAGATATTCCCGCGCCGCTGCCGCCGCCGAAATTGGAATTCGAGGCCGAGGACGGAGCCTTGCCCGCTATGTCGGTGCCGCCGGCGGCAAAGCCGAAGCCCACGCGCGAAACGGGGATTATAACCGTGCCGTTTGCGGTTTCGACAGGATTGCCGATGATGGTGTTCACGTCCACCATGGTCTTAATGTTGGTAAGCGCCTTTTCGATAAGGTCGTTCAACGGATGCTCGTTCATTTTTTCTTCCTCCCATGCTTAAGCTTATATCTTATAAACGCAAATCCCAGAATTGCCGCCGCGCATATAATATTTGCAATATTCGTCCTTAATATACAGTCCGCCTCGGCGGCGAAGGCCGCGCGGCGATATTCGGGCGTAATTTTAAGGTCGTGGCTTTCCACAAGGAAAAGCCGGTTCACAAGGCCGATCAGCCCGTAGCCCACGCCCCACAGCAGCCCGACCGTTTCGGCGGTTTTGTCGGCCTCGCCCGCGCCGAAGGTTATCCGCGCGCGGACGCTTTCGGCCTTTATCAGCCGCCGCACGGCCTTTCTTAACGGGCCGAGGAACTCCGCCGCGAGGTCGAGATATCGCGCCAGCTTTTCCGCGAGGCTTTCGGCCCTTTCCTCGGACTGGGGCGGCGCGTCAGGTTTCTTTTCGGCCTTGCCCGCGGGCTTTTTTGGGGGCTCGCTTTTCGGCTTTGGCGGCGGCTCCTCAGGCGCTTCGGGCCTTCTCGGGGGCTCGGCTCGCGGCGCGGAAACGCTCGCGGCGGGCCGCGCCTCGGCCTCTCTCGGCGGGGCCTGTTCCGCCGCCTTCGGCCTTTCCTTCGGGAACAGCCTTTTGGTAAAAAACGGCAGGCGAAGGACGACGGAAACCGAGCCGCGGTATTCAGCCGTTATTTTTATGGGGATAAGGGCTACCGACACGATAAGCGCCAGTATCACAGCCGCGACTATCAAGCTAATTCATCTCCGTATCGGCCACTTCCGTTTCCTCGCGGGCGGCGCGCTCAAGCACGTCGTCGGGCGCGGGAGGCTCGGGCGGAGCCGCCTGCCGCTTTTCGGGCAGGGGCGGAAGCTCGCTCAGGCTTTTAAGCCCGAAGCAGCGCAAAAACTCCGCCGTAGTGGCGTAAAGTATGGGGCGGCCCGGCGTATCGGCGCGGCCCGCCTCGTCCACAAAGCCGCGCTCCGTCAGCCGCTGAACGCTGTGGGAGCAGTCCACTCCCCGTATAAATTCTATTTTGCCCTTGGTTACGGGCTGATTATACGCGATGACAGAAAGAGTTTCCAGCGCGGCGGCGCTCAGACCGAGCTGCTTCTTAAGCTGAACCGCGTTTTTTATGTACTCGAAAAACTCCGGCGCGGAGCAGAGCTGAACGCTGTTTTCAATCTCTATCAGCCTTATGCCGCTGCCGCCTTCCTCAAGCCTTCGCTTAAGCGAGGCGGCGGCGCGGACGGCCTCCTCGGGCGAAACGCCGAGAGCCTCGGCCAGCCGGTCGAGCTCCACGGCCTCGCCCACGGAAAACAACACCGCCTCCATAGCCGACTCAATATTCCTCGGCGACGTATTCTCCATCCTTTTCACCACGCAAACAGTAGATTTTTCCGTTTTCCTCAAAAACGTAAACGTAGCTTTCCTTTATCAGCTCAAGCAGCGCCAAAAAGACGGCCACATACTCGCCCCGCGCCGAAAGCCCCTCGAACAGGTCGGGGAACTCCACGGCGTCGCCGTCCTCCACGCGGGAGAGCAGCCGCGCCGTCGCTTGGCGTATGCTGTAATTCGTCCTGCCGACAACGCCGCGAAAGTTTTCGGGGCGCAGCCGCCCGCGCTCGGCGTTCCGCTCCGCAACGGCCATGAAGGCCGCGAGCAGCTTTTCGGGGCTCAGGCTCTTGTTTTCAAGCTTTATCCTCGGGAAGGGAAGCGGCTCCGGCCCCTTAAAGACAACATCGTCGCGCGAGTGCTGAAGCTTATCCAGCTCGGCGGCGGCAAGCTTGTAGCGGCGGTATTCCTCCAGCCGCTCGGCCAGCTCCATGCGCGGGTCCTCCTCGTCCTCCTCGGGAGCGGGAAGCAGCATACGCGACTTTATCAGCAAAAGCTGCGACGCCATCACCAAAAACTCGCCGCCAAGCTCAATGTCGAACTCCTCGGCGGCCGCCATGTACTCAAAGTATTGGTCGGTTATTTCCGCAATCGGAATGTCGTATATGTTTACTTTATTTTTCGCTATAAGGTGCAGCAGCAAATCGAGCGGCCCCTCGAAGGCCGCGAGCTTAAACGAAAGCTCATCCATTAAAGTCCCCCCATAAGCCTTAATACCAAATCGAGGAGGAAATTCGCAAACACCGCCCACATCCGATACACGGGGTTGATTATCACGCCGAGCGCCCTGCCGAGAACGCCTGTGGCCGAAAGTATCAGAAGCACCGGGAAGCCGAAGCGTTCGTATTCGAGCAGCTTCATATAGGTGGAGTTGGGCAGCGCCGCGCCGAGGATTTTGCTGCCGTCGAGCGGCGGGAAGGGAATGAGGTTGAACACGGCGAAGCCTATGTTCAGCGAAACAAGGCTTTGCAAGGTGCCCACGACAAAGCCGAGTATGCCGTTATAGCCCGACATATAGTACAGCACCGCAAGAGGCACGTAAACGACCGTCGAAGCGAAGGCGAGCGCGACGTTCGCGGCGGGGCCGGCCAACGCCACCAGCGCCGTGTCGCGCTTGCGGTTACGGAAATAGTAGGGGTTAAACGGCACGGGCTTCGCCCAGCCGAAGCCGAAAATTATCATGCACAGCGCGCCGATCGGGTCGAGGTGCGAAATGGGGTTAAGCGTCAGGCGGCCGCTGTTTCTCGGCGTTGGGTCGCCAAGGCGGTCGGCCACAAAGCCGTGCGCGTATTCATGAATGGTTATGGCCGTAAACAGCACCAGAAATCGCTGCGCGTAGCCGGTGAGCGTGGATATGAGCATTGCGGCGCCTCCTTTGCCTTATGCCCGTCCGCCGGCGGGCCGTCAAATATCGTTTCTGACAAGATCCTCGTACGTTTCGCGCCTTACGATAAGGCGGCTTTCCCCGTCGCGCGTCATAACCATTGCCGGGCGGGGAACGCGGTTGTAATTCGACGACATGGAATAGTTATACGCCCCTGTTGTCAGCACGGCCAAAATATCGCCCGAGGCGACGCTTTGAAGGGGCATATTCTCGCCCACAAGGTCGCCGCTTTCACAGCACCTGCCCGCCACGGTGACCTTCTGCACGGGCTTGTCGCCGGCGCGGTTCGCCACAAGAGCCGTGTATTCGGACTGATATAGTATATAGCGCGGATTGTCGCACATACCGCCGTCCACGCTGACGTAGCGGCGCACGTTCGGAATGTCCTTTACCGCGCCCACGGTGTAAAGCGTCGCCCCGGCGGCGGCCACAATGCTCCTGCCGGGCTCCATCATCACGAAGGGCAGCGACACGCCGCGCTTTTCGCAGGTTTCCTTCAGAACAAGGCTCACGGCCTCGATATATTTGTCGAACTCGATCGGGTCGTCGGCCTCGGTATACATAACGCCGTAGCCGCCGCCGAGGTTAAGCTCCTGCATCTCGTAGCCGGTTTCGTCCTTTATGTCGGCGATGAAGCCGGCCAACACCTCCGCCGCGCGGCGGAAGGGCTCGAGCTCGTGTATCTGCGAACCGATGTGGCAGTGGACGCCGCCCACCTCCACGCCGGG
>CANRER010000105.1 GCA_947629615.1 uncultured Clostridia bacterium
CCATCGAAGTCTTTACGACCTCGCCGATGTGGGTGAAGCCCTTTGAGCCGCGCCCGTCGCCTATGCCGAAGATGAGCTGTTCGCTGCGGTCGAGTATATGCTCCGCGTCCTCCTCGTCCTTGACGCACATATCCACAATGCTGCTGCCGGCCTCGATAAGCCGGCGCAGAGTGGTTTTGTCGCGCACTATATCCATATAGTGGCGCAGATTTTCGGTGGTATACACTCCCTGCATTATCTTTGTCAGATAGCTTATCCCGCCTATGCTGTCGAGCTTTTCGCCAAGCTCGCCCGACACCGTGACCACATCCACGGGCCGTCCGCCTGTGAACAGGGTGTTTATGGCGGAAAACAGGGTCTTGTGGGCCGTAACGTAAAAGTCCTCCTCGCTTAGCCCCTCCATAACGGCGCTTAACGCGCCCTCGTTCATTATGGCGCTGGCGAGAATGGCCTGCTCGGCCTCGAGGTTATACGGCATGCTTACGCCTATCGGAGCGTCCATTCGCGCTCACCTCCATATCTATTCGCTTTCCACGCGGACTACTACCCTTGCGGTAATCTCGGGGAAAAGCTTAACCTCCACGGTTTTGTCGCCGATGGCCTTTATGCCGTCGGGCAGGACGATTTTTTTCTTATCGACAACGCGGTGGAGCTGCATTTTCATCGCGTCGGCCACGTCCTGAGATGTGACCTTGCCGAACAGCCTGCCGCCCTCGCCCGCGCGGGCCTTGATAACCACGGGCGCGCTTTCGAGCGCGGTTTTCGTTTCCTCGGCGGCTATGCGCTCCTGCTCGCGGTGGTAGGCCGCGGCGTCGCTCTTGCCCTTAAGCTCGTTGATTATGCCCTTGGTGGCCTCCACGGCCAGCTTGCGGGGCAGCAGGTAGTTTCTGGCGTAGCCGTCGCTCGCCTCCACCAAATCGCCTTTCTTTCCGTGGCCCTTAACGTCGGCCAAAAGTACAACCTTCATTTATATTACTTCCTTTCCAGTATCGCTGAATGTGGCTTCAGCCGTTAAAATATTCGTCAACGGCGGCCTTTAGCTTTTTGGCCGCGTCGTTCACCGATATGGATTTAAGCTGCGCCGCCGCCGCCAAAGCGTGGCCGCCGCCGCCCAGCCTTTCGCATATCAGCTGTACGTTCACCTCGCCAAGGCTGCGCGCGCTTATCCGCGCGCCGTCGCCGTCGCGCGAGATGACGAACGAGGCGGCAACCCCCTCCACGTCGAGCATATCGTCGGCGGCCTGCGCCGTCAGCGCGGCGGGGAGCTCGGTAAACACCTTCGCGTGGGAAATCCCTCGGTCGTCGATTTTGGCCGAGGCCACAACGTCGCTCTTTACGCGGTAATCGTCGGGCGATTCGCGGAAAAGCTGCTTAACCTTGATGGTATCTACGCCGGCGTTTCTCAGGTACGCCGCCGCCTCGAAGGTGCGGGAGCCTGTCTTGAACACGAAGTTTTTCGTGTCGAGGATAATGCCCGCGTAAAGGGCGGTGGCGTCGATGGTGCTGAGGCTCAGCCCGCCATCGGTATACATCAGTATCTCCGTCACCATCTCGCAGGCCGAGGACGCGCCCGGCTCGTGATAAACCACGTCGCAGCCCTCGATGAAGCTTTCGCTGCGGCGGTGGTGGTCAAGCATGGCCTTGCAGCCCGCCATGTCGAGCAGCTCGGGCATTTCGACAAGCTCGGGGCGGTGGGTGTCGCATATTATCAAAAGCGTCCGCCCGTTCACGTAATCCTTCACTTGGCCGCGCCCCACAAAGAGGCCGTCGTGGTAGTGGTTTTTGGTGATTATGTCAACCAGCGAGCGTACAGCCGAGTCCTCGCCGTCGCCACTTAAAAGGATTTTCACGTCGCGCTCCAGATGGAAGGCCGCGCAGGCCAAGCCTATGGCCGCGCCCACGGCGTCCACGTCGGCGTTTTTGTGGCCCATAACGACCACGTTTTCCGCCGCGAGTATATGCTCCTTAAGCGACTGAGCCATAACCCTCGCCTTAACGCGGGTGCGCTTTTCCACATCCTTTGTGGAGCCGCCGTAATAGCTGAACCGGCCCGCGTCGCACACGACGGCTTGGTCGCCGCCGCGGCCCAGCGCCATATCGAGCGCCGCGCGGGCGAAGCTGTCGCACTCGGCGGGACTTTCGCCGCCCACGCCCACGCCTATGCTCAGCGTCGGGGACGAGGCCGACAGCACGGTTATGCTTTTAACGGCGCTTAAAATCGAAAATTTATCCGCCGCTATTTTGTCGAAAGCGGAGTTTTGAAGAACCACCACGTAGCGGTCCTTTTCAAGCTTGCGCACAAGGCCGCCGGCCTCATGCACCCAGCCCGTTATGGCCCTGTCTACGGAGGCCGACAGCTCAAGCTGTTCGTTTTCGCCCGCGTCGGCCACGGTTTCGTCGTAGTTATCGACCTTTACGTTCATGACGACGGCGCGGGCGTCGCGGGCGGCGGATTTCAGCAGATTAACGTCGGAGGCATTTTCGGCGAAGATGACCACCGCGGCCTTATCGGGGTCCGCGCTGCGCATGACCGTGGGGTGCAGGCGGTAGCTCAGCTGGCCGAACGAAACCTCCTTCACGCGCTCGCCCTTTTCGGCGATGATGTCGTCCACGCTTACGCCGGGGAAGATTTCCTCCAGCGTTTCGGCGAAGCCGCCCGAGGTAAAGGCGTCGCTGAACGCCTTGTTATACCAAGCCAGCGTTCCGTCCACGCGAACGCCTGCCATCGGCTCCGGCACGTTGAAGGGCAGGCGGTTTTCACTGTCGGCGGCCTCCTCCGACAGGCCCAGCCCAAGGTATCTTTCGATTTTCATTATCCTGCCGCGCCGTTCGAGGAGCAAATGCAAAAGCATCAGCGCCGAAACGAGAATGAGCGCGACGGCGGTCGGCACGGGCGTGTCGAAGCGGAGCAGCAGGCACGCCAGAGCAAGCACCATAATGACGTAAACAAAGGACGCGCTGCGCATCATCGACTTAAAACGGTTTTTCTTTTTCATTTTTACAGCGTCACCCTCTTTCTGATGGGAACAAAGCAATCCACAAGCCCGGCCAGCATATAAATAAGAACCACGTTGAACAGCGGCGCAAGCAGCCCAATCGCCAGCAGAGCAAAATGTATTAGCAGCCTCACGCCGACGCGGCGCACCTTAAGGCGCAAAAGCCAATCGACAAGGCTCATTCCGTCGGCGAAAAGCAAAAAGGCGAAAACTATCAGCCCGTTCACGGCGACAATGCGCACCCCCTCGTTTTTCACAAGCAGCAGCGCCGCCATCACCGCCGCGTAAAGCGCCGCCGGCAGCCCCGGGCGTATGTTCGAGAAGGAATGGCCGTTCGAGAGCGGCGTTTCGCGCAGGGTGTGCGAAACGGCCCACATCACCGAATAGCCGCCTACCAGCGAAATTATCACTATCGCGGAGGGTATCGACGAGCGGACGGCCGTCTGCGCGGCGGAAAAGAAGCGGTCGGCCAGCGAAGCGTCGAGCCCGCTCTGCTCAATCGCGGCGGTGAAGCTTTCGCGCAGGGGGCCGTTAAGGCCGGAAAGCAGGCTTTCGGCTATGCTGAGCCCCGCCTGCTCCGCCTGAAGCTTCAGCTCCGCGAGCTGTATAAGGCCGTAGGCCGCCGAGCAGGCCGTAAGCCCCGCCGAAAAGGGCCGCCGCGTCAGCACGCATACCGCGCAGGCCGTCGAAACCAGCAGTATCTGCGCCGCCATAAGCGCGCCGTAGGCCGCGCCGAGGCCGCCGAGCGCGCATACAGCCGCCGTCAGAGCCGCCGTAATCGCTCCGGTAAGGCCGCCGCGTGCCGGCCCGCCCAAAATGACCGCCATCGTCACGTTCCACGCGCAAAGGAAGTACGAAAGGAACGGCGCGCCGAACAGCAGCGGCAGCAGGGCTATCATTATCCGTGTCAGCGGCAGTGCGCCGCCATTGGTATCGTTCATGGCTAAACCTCTATGACTTTTTTTCGGCTATGCGGAACTCGTCTATCCTGTGGGGAAGCTGCGGAGCCATGCGCTCCAGCTCGCGGCCGATGAACAGGCGGAGCCGATTGTCGGAATATTTTGAACCCAGCGCCGAGGCGACCGCCTTGGCGTCGGGCGTGATGACGGCTGAAACGAAAATGCCGGAGGTACCCGTGTCGAACCGGCCCGAAACCGAGGCGCGGCTGATGTAGCGGCTGCGGCAAAGCCCCGCCGCGAGCTGCTCGGGGAAAATCGGCGCGCCGCTGCCGCTGAGGAGCATTGTCTTGCGGCGGCCGCAGATTTCGAGCGAGCCGTCCTCCGCGAGGCGGCCCACGTCGCCGGTGGCGAACACTCCCTCCGCCGCGTCCGCGCCGAAGTAGCGCACCGGCTCGTCGGGGGTAAGCATAATTTCGCCGTAATCCCCGCTGACGGGGGCCGTTTCGGCCTTCAATAGCGGAGCGGGAGCCTCGCCCGAGGCGGGGCTTAAGGCCGCCGCGCCGCACTCCGTCAGAAAATAGCAGTTATAAACGTCGTAGCCCCAGCTCGCAAACCGGCGCACGCAGTCCGCGTCCACAAAAGCTCCCCCGCAGATAATCAGCTTAAGGCTGTCGCCCAAAAGTGCCCTTATCCTGCGGTAGCTGTGGCGGCCCGCGACGGGGCTCAGCCTGCCGAGCGCACGGCCCACAAGGTCGTAAAGCAGGGTCTTTGGCTTGCCGAGCGTTTTCACCGAGCGGATTTTAAGCGCCTTTTCGAGCGAAACCAGTCTTTCGGGCGTGCAGGTGAGGGCGGTCGCGCCCGATTCGGCCACGGCCCTCGCCGAGCTTCGCCTGTCGCCGCGCTCTATAAGGGCGCACCCCGCCGAAAGCGGCAGCAGCAGCCCGACCACAAGGTCGAAGGCGCCGCCCCAAGCCTGCGGGCATAAAAAAGTGTATGAGCCTATGTCCAAAGCCCCTGCAAGGGAGCGGAGGCTTCGGCATATATTTTTATGTGTGAGAAGCGCGGCCTTTTTTTCGTGCTGTGTGAACAGCACGAACGCGGGGTCGTCCGGCGAGGGCGCGGCCTCGGGGGGACAGTCGTCGTCCGCCAGCTCATCGAACTCAGGCACGGGCAGCAGGCCGGGCAGCCTGCCCGCCGCGGCGAGGGCCTTTTCGGAGAACCGACGGCTGTAAAACAGTGCCCCCGCGCCGTATTCGTCAAGAACGTCCGCCAGCTCCTCGCGGGAGAGGGAAGCGTCGGCCACTATCACCGGCATCGAAGCCATAAGGCAGCCCAAAACGGCGCAAAGCCCGCTGTAGCTGACGTCGCCCATGACGGCCGCGCCTCGGCCGCAAAGGCCCAGCAGCTTCAGCTCGCGGGCCACAAAGCGGGCGCGGCGAACAAGGCCGGCGTAGCTTCGGGAGCCGCCGCCGCGGCTGATATACGCGGGCTTATCCGGCTGCTCCTCGGCGAGCCGTTCGATGGCGGAGCATATATCCTCGGCCGCATACACAGGCGTTCCCCCTTTCATAAGTATACTAT
>CANRER010000106.1 GCA_947629615.1 uncultured Clostridia bacterium
AGGCGCTTTGCGTCAAAACGTCGTTCGCGGTTCCGAGACGGACGAGCGACGGAATAGATTATAACCGCCTCGCGCTGCTGTCGGCAGTGATAGAAAAGTCGCTCGGGTTCAAGATGAGCGAAAACGACATATATATAAACGTGACCGGCGGCATTAAGTTGGACGAGCCCGCAACCGACCTTGCCGTCGCGGCGGCTGTGGCCAGCAGCGCAACGAACACTCCTCTCCCGCAGGATATGGCCTTTTTCGGCGAGGTGGGGCTGACGGGCGAGCTGCGAACCGTGACGCAGGCCGCGCGCCGGCTTGCCGAAATAGAAAAAATGGGCTTTAAGCGCTGTATGCTCCCCTTCGACGCCCTCGGCGGAATTGACCGCGTGGGGCTGGAGCTGGTGGCGGTCAAGAACCTTACGGATATGCTTGCGTACATAAAAGGATGATTTTTATGAAAAAATTTACAACCGTGTTTTTATCATTCATTCTCATTTTTTCCTTTGCTCCGGCTTTTGGGGCCTCCGCTCCGGCGGCGTGGGCGGAGGAAAGCTTCGCTGCGATGAGGGTGGCGGGCTTGCCGGTGGACGTGTTCGACGACTATTCGGCCCCGATTTCAAGGCTCGAGCTTTGCGTGCTTGAGGTTGAAGCCGTGGAGGCCGTAACCCAGTCGCCCTTCCCCGAGGCCGATGGCAGGCCGTTTACCGATACCGACCTGCCGCTCGCGGCGGCGGCGGCCGAGGCCGGGCTGATAAACGGGCGAGGAAACGGGATATTCGACCCCGACGGGGCCGTCACCCGCGAGGAGGCGGCGAAGCTGTTTGTGACGCTGGCCCGTTTTATCGGCCTTGAGCCTGCCTATGAGCCCGCGCGGTTCACGGATATGGACAGCGTTTCGCCGTGGGCGGCGGAGTATGTGACCGAGGCTTCGGCCTACGGCTACATGAACGGCGACGAAAACGGGGCTTTCCTACCCGCCGGGCCGCTCAGCGCCGAGCAGGCCGTGGTTGTGCTTGCGCGGCTTTATGCCGCCGCGGCCGGGGAGGCCGTTCCCGCGTTTTCGCAAAAAATAGTCGTTACGGGCGACTATGTGTACGACGGGGATTATAAGCGCAACGACCCCGCCGAGGTTTTCACCGACGGCCCAATTACTACCAAAGAAGAGGCCGACGCGCAAATGACGGAGATAACCGTCGATATATGGGAGCTTGAGGACGGCGAAAAGGTTCCCGGCAAGCTGACGCTTACCGTGCATAAGAACATCGCCGAGGTCACAAAGGCCGTGTTCGCCGATATTTTTAACGGCCCGGAAAAATTCCCTATTGATAGATATAGCACCTATTGCTATTCGTTCAGGACGACCGCCACGTCGAGCCGCCTTTCGGAGCACGCCACCGGCACGGCTATCGACATAAATCCCGACCAAAACTACTGCGTATACCCCGACGGCACAACGGTCGGCTCGCTTTACGCGCCGGGCGAAAATCCGTACTCCATAACCAAATTCGGCGACTGCTGGACGGCCTTTGTCAGTCACGGCTTCACTTGGGGCGGCGACGCTTGGAGCAGCCCGCAGGATTATATGCACTTTTCCTATCTTGGCAAGTAGGTGAAATAAATGACAAAAACTGTCCTGATAACCGGCGGCACGGGCGGAATAGGGGAGAGCGCAGTTCGGTTGTTCGCCGAAAACGGCTATAACACGGCCTTTACCTACAACACGAACGCCGCCAAGGCGAAAGAACTCATCGGCCCCGGCGTGTTTGCCGTGAGGTGCGACGTTTCGGACGCCGACAGCGTGAACGCCGCGTTTCGCGCCGTTGTCGAACGCTTCGGCAGGGTTGACGTGCTGATAAACAACGCCGGAATATCCCGCCAAAAGCTGTTTACCGATATAACGGACGACGACTGGGACGAAATACTCGGCGTAAATCTAAAGGGCTGCTTTCTTATGTGCAGGGCCGCCGCGCCGCAGATGATAGCCCGCAAGGACGGCGTTATAATCAACGTTTCGTCTATGTGGGGGGTGAGCGGAGCCTCGTGCGAGGTTCACTACAGCGCGGCGAAAAGCGGCGTTATCGGTTTAAGCCGCGCCCTCGCGAAGGAGCTTGGCCCCTCGGGTATAAGGGTGAACGCGGTCGCGCCGGGCCTCATCGATACCCCAATGAACGCCCATCTTAGCCCAAGGGATATAGACGCGCTTGTGGAGGAAATTCCCCTCGGCCGCATGGGCACACCCACGGACGTGGCCCGTGCACTATTGTTTTTGGCCGGAGATGGCGGACGATACATCACCGGGCAGGTAATCGGCGTGGACGGCGGTTTTCTGATTTAATAAGGTAGCAAAATGCGACAGCCTTCATACTATGTACTGTGGATATTCCATAATATATAGTTTTAGGAGGATACTTCAATGGAGGAAAGAATTTCAAGCTCCTTTGGCTGCGACGAAAAGGTCTGCATACAAACCGACCAAATCTACGATAGCTGCCGCAGCAAGGAGTGCATTGAATGTCTGCGAGTTTTCCTTACGGAAACCGGCCAAGAGATAATCGACCGGGCGATTGACGTGAAATGCCGAAAGGCCGAGGTTATATGGGTTTTCCCGAACGTTGAGCCTTTGAGCTTCAATCGCGGCTATTACACCGTCGATCTGACATACTTTTTCAGAATAACCCTTGAAGTGTACACAGGAGTTTCCCGCCCCGTAACCGTCGAGGGGCTTTCGTCCTTCAACAAGAAGGTTGTGCTTTTCGGCAGCGAGGGCAGCGCGAAAATATTCTCCTCTAAATATAAGGAAGACAGCTTCGACCCCCAGCTTTGGCAGAAAACGAATATGCCCAAGGCAGTGGTTGATGTCGGTGACACAAAGGAGCGATAAAATGTACGAAAAAATGAACAAACAGCTTGCGTCCCTGCTTTCGGCGGGGGATAGGCTCATAACGAACCTTTCCAACGCCTCGGCCCTGATCAACGAAAGCCTCGACGGCATCAACTGGGCGGGCTTCTATCTGCTCGACGGAAGCAGCCTTTATCTCGGCCCGTTTCAGGGGAAAACGGCCTGTGTGAATATCCCTCTGGGGCGCGGAGTCTGCGGCACGGCGGCGGCTAAAAACGAAACACAGCTCGTTCGCGACGTACACGAGTTTCCCGGCCACATCGCCTGCGACTGCGCCAGCAAAAGCGAGATAGTTGTTCCGATAACCGTCGGCGGCGCGGTGGTCGGCGTGCTGGACATCGACAGTCCGAGCCTCGCCCGGTTCGACGAGAACGACAAAGCCGGCCTCGAGGAGGCCGCGAAAATCATAGGCGAGGTTTGGGCGGCTTGCCCCAAATAAGCATAATAAAGCCGACGGGAGCGTACCTTGAAACGGAGGTGCGTTCTTTTGCGTCTTGCGGCATATTGCAGGGTGTCCACGGATAAAGACGAGCAAAAGCTGTCGCTTGAAAATCAGCGGGGCTTTTATAAGAAATACGCCGAGGAAAACGGCCTTGAGCTTGTTCGTGTGTACTGCGACGAGGGTATCAGCGGAAAACAGATGAAAAACCGCGCGGGCTTTCTCGAGATGATAAAGGACGGGGAGAGGGGAGAGTTCGACCTTATCGCCGTCAAAGACGTAAGCCGCTTCGCGAGGAATACCTGCGATTTTTTGAGCGGAATAAGGCGGCTGAAATCGGCGGGGGTAGACGTGCGTTTTCTTGGGAGCAATTCAGCTGTTTCCACCGATTCGGAATTTATACTTACAATTTACGCCGCTCTCGCTCAACAGGAGAGCGAAAATCTCAGCAAGCGCATAATTTTCGGCAAAACCGAAACCGCGCGGCGCGGCAGGGCTCCGAGGGTGGTTTACGGGTATGACAAGGTGGATAACTTTACACTTAAAATCAACGAAAAAGAGGCTGAAACGGTATGTAAAGTATTTGAGCTATACACGCGCGAAAGCCTCTCCTGCTCGGCGATTGCGAATATTTTGAATAAAGACGGAGTCGCCGGCAAGCTCGGAGGGCGTTGGACGCAAAAAAGCGTCAGCCGTATGCTGAAAAACCCGCTTTATACCGGGCTGTTGATAAACCACAAAACCACCACGGCAGATTTTCTCACCGGCAAAAGGCGCGAGCTGCCGCGCGAGGATTGGTTTTGCCACAGCAGGCCGGAGCTTAGAATAGTCAGCGACGCCGATTTTGCCATCGCGGGCGAAATACTTAAAAGCCGTGTCAGCGGCAGAGGTCGTTGACCCGGTTTGCCTCGGCACGAAGGTTTCGGAGCTTGGTGAAGGCTGCTGCAAATATAACGACGACGACGCCGTAGACCTCGGCAACATTCCCGACTGTGTGCGCCGTGTGTTCGACGACCGCTTTATCTGCGGACGCGACCAACAGCGCAGGGTTTACGTTTCCCTCGGCTTGTTCTCCATCATCAAGCTTGAGCGCAACGTTCAGCTTCTCATTCCCGCCTACGACTTCTGCATTCCCGAAAAGGAATGTGTAGCCGCGGCTACTCCCGACGACCCCTGTGATCTTTTTGAAAAGATCAGCTTCCCCATCGACGAGTTCTTCCCGCCCCAGCAGGACGCCTTTTCCGACAGTGACAGCTGCGGCTGCAAGGACTAATCTGGGGGCCGTTAAAAAATGACTGTAAAAAGAGGGTGAAAGCCCTCTTTTTATATGCAAAAAATATCATAAAATCCTATTTACTTTTTCTTCGCGATATTGTATAATAGTGCAGAGGTGATAATATGAGCAAGCTTCTTATCAATACATACAACAAAAAAGCCACGATAAACAAAAACATATACGGCCATTTTTCTGAGCATCTCGGGCGCTGTATATACGGCGGCCTTTACGTTGGCGAAAACAGCGACATACCGAACGTGAACGGTATGCGCACCGACGTTGTGGAGGCGCTTAAGGCCATAAAAATCCCCGTGCTGCGCTGGCCCGGCGGCTGCTTTGCCGACGAATATCACTGGATGGACGGCATAGGCCCGAAGGAAAGCCGAAAAAAGATGATAAACACCCACTGGGGCGGCGTTGTTGAGGACAACTCCTTCGGTACGCACGAATTTATGGAGCTCTGCCGTCAGCTCGGCTGCGAGCCTTACGTCAACGGAAACGTCGGCAGCGGCAGCGTGAGGGAAATGAGCGAGTGGATGGAGTACATGACCTTTGACGGTCTTTCGCCTATGGCCAAGCTTCGCGAGGAAAACGGCCATAAGGAGCCGTGGAGGGTGAAGTACTTCGGCGTAGGCAACGAAAGCTGGGGCTGCGGCGGCAATATGCGGCCCGATTACTATGCCGACCTCTACCGCCGCTATGCGACCTATGTGCGCAACTACGGCGAAAACAGGGTGTATAAAATCGCCTGCGGCCCCAATGTGGACGATTACCGCTGGACCGAGGCTCTTATGCGGGCGGCGGGCCGCCACATGGACGCGATTTCACTGCACTATTACGTC
>CANRER010000107.1 GCA_947629615.1 uncultured Clostridia bacterium
AAAGGCAGGGGGCGAGCCGCGTCGTGCTTGCGCGGGAGCTGAGCCTCGCCGAAATACGCGCCGTCGCGGCAAAGGCCGACTGCGAGATAGAGGTTTTCGTCCACGGGGCTATGTGCGTGTCGTATTCGGGGCGCTGCCTGCTCAGCAACTACATGGCCAACCGCGACGGCAATCACGGCCTCTGCGCCCAGCCCTGCCGCTGGAGCTACGCCCTTGTGGAGGAAAAGCGCCCGGGGCAGTATTTCCCGATTTACGAAAACGAGCGCGGCACATTCATACTCAATTCGCGCGACCTTTGCATGATAGACCATATCCCCGAGCTTGTCGAAAGCGGCGTAACCTCGCTTAAAATCGAGGGCCGCGTTAAGAGCGAATACTACGTGGCGACGGTCGTCCAAGCCTACCGAAGCGCGCTCGACGCCTACCTCGCCGACCCGCAGGGCTATTCGTTCGACCCCGCGCTTTACGCCGAGGTCTGCAAGGTCAGCCACAGGGCCTACAGCACGGGCTTTTTCTTCGGCCGCCCCGACGAAGGCGGCCAGACCTACGGAACAAGCTCGTATATCCGCGAATACGACGTCGTCGGCATAGTGGAGGACTACGACCCCGCGACGGGCATGGCGAAAATATCCCAGCGCAACCGCTTTTTCGCCGGCGACGAGGTGGAGGTCATCAGCCCCGGCGAGCCGTGGTTCGCCCAAACGGTAGAACGCATGACCGACACCGATGGCAACGAAATATCGGCGGCGCGCCATGCCGCCATGACGCTTTATATAAGAATGAGCCGCCCCGTCGTTCGCGACGCGATGCTCAGGAAAAAGAAGGATAACAATGAGGAAAAGACGAACTAAAGCGAGAAGGCCGAGGCTGCTCGCGCCGATTTTGGCGCTGCTTCTGCTGGCCGCGCTGGCCGCGGCCGCCGCTGTCGCCACCGCGGCGGAGGCGGGATCGGACAAAATAATAAGGAACGTATACGTGGACGACGTGCGCATAGGCGGCATGAGAACCGCCGAGGCCGCAGCCGCTCTGGAAAAGGAGTTTGCGGCCCGCACCGTGACGCTCGCGGCCGACGGCGAGGAGCGGGCTTTCATGCTCGGCGAGCTTGGGCTGCGCTATAAGACCGACGTGCTTGTGGGCGAGGCCTACGACATCGGCAAGCGGGGCGGCTTTTTGAAAAACGTGGCCGAAATCTGCCGCTCGTTCGTGCTTCCCACGCGCTACTCCTCGGCCGACGCGCTCGTCGGCTCCGAGCCCGGCGAGGAGGCCGGGGCCTATTTCGACAGCCTCGGCCGCGAACCCACCCCGTCCTCCTTCGAGATACGCGAGGATAAGGTCGTCGTCACCAACGGCATGAACGGCCGCCGCGTCGATGTGTCGGGGCTTGTCGAGGCTCTCGCCGCCTCGGGCGGCGGCTCCGCTCCGGTCGAGGTACCTATGGAGATACTGCCCTTCGAGCCGCCCTCGCCGGACGACATATACCTTAAAACCGCCTCGAACCCGCACGCGCCCTACGCCCGCGCTTCGGACGGCGGCATAACCGCCACGGTCAGGAGCTTCAACCTCGACGCCGCGCGCGAGATACAGAAAAACAACCCCGACGAGGGCGCGGTTTACGAATTTGCCATCGACAGCGAGGGCGTCGCCCCGCTGGACGACGACGCGCTCTACCCCGACTCTCTCGGCAGCTGCACAACCGAGTTCGACACGAGCTACATGACCCGCGCGAACAACATAAAAATCGCGGCGGGGCTGCTCAACGGGGCCGACCTGCTCCCCGGCGAAACGTTCTCGTTCAACAAAC
Source organism: uncultured Clostridia bacterium (assembly GCA_947629615.1). GTDB lineage: Bacteria > Bacillota > Clostridia > UMGS1883 > UMGS1883 > JAFLUQ01. The sequence continues at coordinate 1,802 of CANRER010000107.1, forward strand.
ATAACGGCGACATCACCGCCGACAAGGGCTATCAGGTGGCCCACGGCTACGCCGACGGGCAGATTGTCGATACCGTAGGCGCGGGGGTTTGCCAAGTGTCGAGCACGCTGTATAACGCGGCGCTGCTGTCGAATATGGAGATAGTGAAGCGCTCGTGCCACTCGCTGCCCGTGGCCTACCTGCCCCTCGGGCAGGACGCCGCGATAAGCTATCCCGCGCAGGACTTCGCGTTCAAAAACAGCTCGCCCTCGCCGGTGAAGATATTCGCCTCGGTCAGCGGCGGCAGGCTTACGGTCGAGATACGCGGCCAAAATGACGGCAGCTTTACCGAAATAAAAATCGAAAACAACACCCTCTCCGTGACGGAGCCGCAGACCCGCGAGGTCGCGGACGAAACCCTCGCCCCGGGCAAAAGGGTGGTTTCGCAAAACGGGGCGCGCGGCTACGTGACGGAAAGCTTCCGCCTTGTGTATAAGGACGGCGAGCTCGCGGCGCGTCAGCCGCTGGGCAGAAGTACATATAAGGCGCGCGACAGGATTGTACGCGTCGGAAAGGAAGAGCAAAGTGAACCGAGTGAACAGGATAGCCAGCTTCAGCGTGAACCATGATTTTATCGAGCCGGGAATATACATTTCCCGCGTGGACGGCGATATTACCACCTTCGACATGAGAACCCGCAAGCCCAACGCCGGCGATTACATGGAAAACATCGCCATGCACAGCATGGAGCATATGTTCGCCACCTATATACGAAATTCCGACATCGGCGGCAGCGTCATCTACTTTGGGCCGATGGGCTGCCGCACGGGCTTTTACCTTTTGACGAGAAACACCGCTCCCGAGGTCGTACTCGGGGCCGTGCTTGACACTCTCGAAAAAATCGTCGCCCACGAGGGCGCGGTGTTCGGCGCGACGCGCGAGGAGTGCGGCAACTATCGCGAGCTCAGCCTTGAAAGCGCGAAGCGCGAGGCCGAAAGATACCTCGCCGTGCTGAAGGGCTATGGAGAGATAGATTTCAAGTACAAGGGAGGCGCGGGCGAATGATAGGCATTATCGGGGCGATGGATATTGAGGTCGAGGCGCTTAACGCCCTAATGGAGGGGGCGCAAAGCGAAAGCGTCAGCGGAATAGTCTTCACGCGCGGCCTCATCGAGGGGCGCGAGGTCGTGACGGCGGTATGCGGAGTGGGCAAGGTTTTCGCGGCGGTCTGCGCCCAAACGATGGTACTCCGCTACGGGGCGGAGGCCGTCGTCAACACCGGCGTGGCCGGCTCGCTTACGGCGACGCTCTCCGTCGGCGACATCGCCGTCGCCGACTTCACCGTCCAGCACGACATGGATACCACCGCCATCGGCGACCCGCTGGGCTTAATCAGCGGCATAAACCTCGTCAAAATTCCCGCCGACGCGGCTCTCGTTCAAAAAATCGCCTCGGCGGCGGCGCGGCTGGGCATAGGCTGCCTTGTCGGCACAATAGCCTCCGGCGACGTTTTCCTCTCGCGGCGGGAGCAAAAGGCCGCCGTGGCCGAGGCCTTCGGGGCCGTCGCCTGCGAGATGGAGGGGGCCGCCATAGGGCAGGTCTGCCATGTGAACGGCGTTCCCTACGCCGTCATTCGCTCCATATCCGACAGCTTCGACGGCAAGGCCGAAACGGATTACGCCGAATTTAAGCTCCTCGCCGCCGAAAACTCCGCCGCCGTGGTGCGCGAGCTGCTGAAAAATTTGTAAAAAACCGAAGGGGGAGCCGTCCGTGAAGCTTGAATACGGCAAGTATATAATCGACGCCGAGCCCGCCCGCACGGCGGAGCTTTACGCCTCGCTGCCGCCGTGCCTGTCAAGGTGCGCCTGCCCGGCGTGCCAGAATTTTCTCAAGGCCGCGCGGGCCCACGCCGCCGAGTTGGAGGCCGCGCTGGCTCCGCTCGGGATAGACCCGCAAAACCCGTGGGAGATAAGCGTCCTCTTCGCCGAGGGCGAAATTCTCACCTATCGGGCGGTGTACGGGGCCTATGGCCGCCGCGTCCGCGCGCCAAAGCTTTACGACGTTCAAACGAACGAGCTCGGCACGATAAACGTCATTCGGCCCTCGGCTTTTTGGGAGATAAGCCCCGCCCTGAAGCTGGATTTCCAAAGGGGCGCGAGGGGAGAGCTTGCGGTGCGGCTCACGGCGCGGCTTCCGTGGGTTATGCAAACGCTCAGCTGCTTCTACTCCGGCCCCGTCCGCAGGGTGGAAAAGTCGCCAATGAGCCGCGCGGCGCGGGTACGGGCCGCCGCCGAAAAAATCGCGCGGGCCGTGAAAAAATAATAAGAACCTTTGTCGAAGGGCCGTCCTCGACAAAGGCTCTTTTTTTTCGCTAAAGGGATTTGTCCGCAAAGGCCGTATATATGCGTCATAGAGGTGAACGGACATGCTTAAGGAATTTATCGAATGTCCCGGCGCGCTGGTGGCGGTGCTGGGCGGCGAGATAGACCAGTACTGCGCGGCGTGGCTGCGCAGCAAGCTCGACGTCGAAACCGAGCTAAGCGGGGAAAAGAACCTCGTGCTGGATCTATCCGACGTCAGCTTTATGGACTCCGCCGGCATAGGGCTGATAATAGGGCGGGGCAAAAGACTGGCCTCGGCGGGCGGGCGGCTGGCCCTCGCGGGGGCCGGCGGCAAGCTGAAAAAAATACTGGAGATGAGCGGCGTTACACGGCTTTACCCCCTCTATCCGAACTACCGCTCGGCCGTGGAGGATATGATGAAATGAGCGCTATGCAGGAAATAAACAACTACATGAAAACCGAATTTGACGCCCGCAGCATAAACGAGGCGCTGGCTCGGGGAGTGGCGGCGTTTTTCATGCTCCCGCTCGACCCCGACATGGAAACCGTGGCCGACGTAAAGACCGCTGTGAGCGAGGCCGTGACGAACGCCATAATCCACGGCTACCGCTCGGAGGGCGGCGTCGTCACAATGGAGCTCACCCTTCGCGGCAGGGAGCTGACCGTCGTCGTGCGCGACAGCGGCGTCGGCATCGAGGACGTGGCGAAGGCCCGCGAGCCGATGTTCACCACCCAACCCGAGGCCGAGCGCAGCGGGCTGGGCTTCACCTTCATGGAAACCTTCATGGACAGCCTCGACGTGGACAGCGCGCCCGGGCGCGGCACCGTCGTCACCATGAAAAAGCTGCTTTAGGGTGGGTACATAATGCTTGACGAGGTAAGGGAGCTTGTTATCCGCGCACAGCGGGGCGAGCGCGAGGCTATGGGCGAGCTTGTGAGCCGCAACCGGGGGCTTATCCACAGCGCCGTGAACCGTTTTCGCGGCCGCGCCGAAAGCGAGGATTTGTTCCAGATAGGGGCCATCGGGCTGATGAAGGCGGTGCGCCGCTTCGACTTGGGGCTTGGGGTGGAGCTTTCCACCTATGCCGTACCGATGATAATCGGCGAGATAAAGCGGTTTCTGCGCGACGACGGGCTTATCAAGGTCAGCCGAGGCAGCAAGGAGCTTGCCCGTCGGGCCTACGCGCTGCTCGAACGCGCGGGCGATATGAGCGTCGGCGAGCTGGCCGAAAGGCTCGGCGTCAGCCCCGAGGAGCTAACCCGCGTCATGGAGGCCGTGCGCCGCCCCGA
>CANRER010000108.1 GCA_947629615.1 uncultured Clostridia bacterium
CGCTCGAAAACGCCTTTTTCGGCGCGCACGGCTCGCCGCCCACGGGAGCGACGGCGTATTCGTCCTCCGTTGTGCCTCTCTCGTCAATATAATTTGTGCTGTCGCCGACGGTGGCTATGACCTCGCCGTTACCGCGTACCTCATAAGCGGCGTCGTAATTCTCATCGCCGAGAAGCCGCCATGAAAGGTAAATTCCGTCGTCGGTTTTCATCACGGCCAGCCCTCGGTCGAGATATTCCATAAGCCTTGTCGGCTCCTCAACGTCCCCGAACCTTCCGGCGTAAATCTTAAGGTTGCCGAATCCCGAGGGAACGCTTTCGCCGCCGAACTTAACAAAGGCGCGGATAGCCCCGAGGCCGTCGGCGAAGCGGGCCGCGTCGGCGGAGCTGCCCTCGTAAACCGTGGCCCAACCGCCGTTATTGATTTGGTATATGTACCTAAGTCTGCCGCCGTCGCGGATAAGAAATATTCGGACGGGAACGCCGTTCTCGTTAAAAATCGCGTCGCCGAAATTGTCGCCGTTTTGGTTTTCAAGGGTGCAGGGCATAATTCCCCGCACTCTGTACTTAAACTTAAGTATCTCGCGGCCCTGCGTCGCCGCGCTGTCGCCGTAAAAGGTGTAGATATGCTCGTTTTCGTTCCTTATGTCGTTAAGCTCCGAGAACGACAGGAACGAAATCACCACAAAATCACTGTTCTCGGCGTTCGTCGCCTCGGCCGTAGCGCGGCTCAAAACCAAGTTGCCGCCGTCGGTAAAGTCGGCCGTTTTGCTGAATTGCAGGTAATTTACGCCGTCCCTGCTTTCCACGGCCATGCCGTTTTCGTACTGCGGCTGCCAGCCCCAATCGCCAAGCGACGCGCCTAAAGAGCCGTCGAAAACAGGCTCGCCGCAGGCCGCGATGAGCCGCGTCAGGTCGTACCCGTCCTCGGCAAGGGCCGTCGGGATAACCGCCGCCGCCATGGCAAGCGCGAGAATAATCGAAATAAGACGTTTCATTTTCATTTTCCTCCGATTATATATCTAATATATATCTAATTTAATTATAGCCCGAGGGGGCGGGCCATGTCAAGGTTTTTGTCACATAATCAAAGCTTTATGCGACAAAGTATTATGTAAAGGCAATTTGCTTTACACCCGTTTCGGTGCAAATATGTAAATTCTGCGGGAAAAGCGGTAAAATTCGCGGCTTAAAAAATTAAAAATAAGCAAATTTCCTCTTGCGTTTTTCGGGCTTTTTTGCTATAATACATTTTATAGCGTCGTATATCTCGAAAGGAAGTATATTAATGTTCAGAATACTTGAAAAAACAGCTCTTAACCCCACCGTAACCAAAATGGTGGTGGAGGCTCCCCTTATAGCCGCAAAGGCCGAGCCGGGGCAATTTATCATATTCCGCGCCACCGAGGACGGCGAGAGGGTGCCCCTCACAATAGCCGACTTCGACCGCGAAAAGGGAACCGTGACGATAATCTTCCAAATCGTGGGGCAGGCCACGATGGAGCTCAACGCCATTGAGGAGGGCGGCTGTATCTGCGACTTTGTCGGCCCGCTCGGCGTGCCGAGCCACACCGAGGGGTTAAAAAAGGTATGCGTCGTGGGCGGCGGCGTCGGCTGCGCAATAGCCTACCCGATAGCGAAAAAGCTTCATTCGCTCGGCTGCGAGGTACACTCCGTCGTCGGCTTCAGGAATAAAGACCTGCTCATTCTCGAGGACGAATTCAAGGCTGTCAGCGAAAAGCTTGCCGTAATGACCGACGACGGCAGCTACGGCGAAAAGGGGCTTGTTACCGACGCGCTTAAAAGGCTCATCGCCGAGGGCAACGAGTACGACGAGGTTATAGCCATCGGCCCGCTTATCATGATGAAATTCGTCTGCGCGCTAACCAAGGAGCATGGCATTAAGACCGTCGTTTCCATGAACCCGATAATGATAGACGGCACGGGAATGTGCGGCGGCTGCCGCCTTACAGTGGGCGGCGAAACGAAATTCGCCTGCGTTGACGGCCCCGATTTCGACGGCCATCTGGTGGACTTCGACGAGGCCATGAGCCGAGGTGGAATGTACCGCGATTTCGAGGCTCACGCCCGCGAAAATTGCAGACTGCTTAACAGGGAGGTAAAATAAAATGACAGAGCGAAATATGAGCGTTACAAAATGCCCCATGCCTTCCCAAGACCCGAAGGTTCGCGCCCGCAACTTTGACGAGGTCGCCACGGGATACACGCTTGAAATGGCGGTAGGCGAGGCCCGCCGCTGCCTTAACTGCAAAAACAGGCCCTGCGTTTCGGCCTGCCCCGTAGCTATCGATATACCCGACTTTATCGAGCGCGTCGCGAACGGCGACATGGAGGGGGCTTACGAGATAATCAGCCGCAGCAGCGCACTCCCGGCGGTCTGCGGCCGCGTCTGCCCGCAGGAAACGCAGTGCGAGGGCAAGTGCGTGCGCGGGATAAAGGGCGAAAGCGTCGGCATTGGCCGCCTTGAGCGCTTTGTGGCCGACTGGCACAGGGAGCATGGCTCCGCCGAGGTAAAGCTCCCCGAGCCAAACGGCCATAAGGTGGCCGTCATAGGCTCCGGCCCGAGCGGCCTCACCGCCGCGGGGGATTTGGCCAAGCTCGGCTATAAGGTGACTGTGTTCGAGGCGCTTCATACCGCGGGCGGCGTGCTGGTTTACGGCATACCCGAGTTCCGCCTGCCCAAGAGCATAGTCCGCCGCGAGATAGACGGCCTCAAGGCCCTTGGGGTGGACATTGAAACCAACATAGTTATCGGCAAAACCCTCACCGTTGACGAGCTTTTCGAAAAAGGCTACGAGGCCGTATTCATCGGCAGCGGCGCGGGACTGCCCCGATTTATGAATATCCCGGGCGAAAGCCTTAAAGGGGTATACAGCGCAAACGAATACCTGACCCGCGTCAATTTGATGAAGGCCTACCGCTCCGACAGCAAAACCCCCATCAAAAAGAGCCGCGCGGTGGCCGTTGTCGGCGGCGGCAACGTCGCTATGGACGCCGCGAGGAGCGCGATGCGCCTCGGGGCGGAAACGGTTTATATCGTCTACCGCAGAAGCATGGATGAGCTTCCCGCCCGCAAGGAGGAGGTCGAGCACGCGATGGAGGAGGGCATAATATTTAAGACCCTCAACAATCCCGTGGAAATCCTCGCCGACGAAAACGGCGGCGTAAGGGCGATACGCTGCATTGAGATGGAGCTTGGCGAACCCGACGAGAGCGGCCGCCGCCGCCCTGTCGAAAAACCGGGCAGCGAGTTTGAAATCGAGGTCGATACGGTGATTATGTCCATCGGCACAAGCCCCAACCCACTTATCCGCTCTACAACGCCGGGGCTTGAAACAAACCGACGCGGCTGTATCGTCACCAACGGCGACGACGGCCTCACAAGCCGCGAGGGCGTATACGCCGGCGGCGACGCCGTAACCGGGGCCGCCACCGTAATTCTGGCTATGGGCGCGGGCAAACAGGCCGCCAAGGCCATCGACGAATATATCAAGGGCAAGAACACATAAAGCTGCGGCCCAAAATAAATTTTGTTTGAAGGGAAGTCGTATCATGGACGAAAGAAACACCGCCGCGCCCACACCCTCGGGCGAGGCAAACTGCAAATACTGCACCCGCTGCGGGCGCAAGCTCGCCATAGATGCGGCCTACTGCGACGGCTGCGGCCACGCCCTTAACAAAAAGGCCGTCCCCGAGGTCAGCTTTGCCGTGCGGAAGGAATATCTGCCCGAAAAAATCAGCGATATAATCGGCAAACAGCGTGAATATTACAAGCAGCGCTTCGCCGAAATGAAGGACGGCGGCGGCAAAGTTTGCTGGAACTGGTTTGCCTGCCTTAGCTGGTTCTGGTTTGCATACCGCAAAATGCCGATCGAGGCCGCGATTTCCTTTGTTATTTATCTGCTGCTCGGCTCATTCGGGGCTGCGTCGCTCGCGCTCCGGCTGGCCTTCCTTATCGTATGCGGGGCCTTCGGCAACTACGCTTATCTGAAGCATATCGAGCGCACCATAGATAAAATCGATTCGCTTCCCGCCGCAATGCGCGAAAACGCCGTCAAGGAATACGGGGGAGTCAGCGGCATACTGCTTGTGATAGCTTTCCTTGTCACCTCCGCCGTCGGCGGCGGCCTCGGCATTATCGACCTTGTGTGGAAGCCGTCGATCAGGCACGCGCTCAGGCAATTCTTCTACATTTGAAAGGGCATCTGAAATGATAATCGAAAGAAACATGGATTTCGAATATAACGATGACGGCACGGTACTTTACCGCGTCCCGCTCGACGCGGTGGGCGAAGTGGTTGTGCCCAAGGGCGTGACCGAGCTTGGCGACGACGCGTTTCGCGGCTGCTCGCAGATAACCCGCGTGGAGCTGCCCGAGGGGCTTGTCCGCATAGGCGTGCTCTGCTTCGAGGGCTGCCGCAGTCTAAAGTATATTAAAATACCGAAATCGGTGCGCTTCATCGGCGAATTTGCGTTTATGGGCTGCACCTTCCTAAAAAACATTGAGCTTCCGCGCCGCCTTAAGCATCTCGGCCACGGAGCCTTCGAGAGCTGTATATCAATCGAGAGCGCGTCGCTGCCCGGCTCTGTAGGCGAGGTGCCGCAGTGGTGCTTTAACGGTTGCGTTTCCCTCAAGTATGTGGAGCTTGGCGACGGGATAAAGTCTATCGGCGGCCATGCGTTTTTGCAGTGCCGCAGCATTAAGGCCATTGTCCTGCCCGAAACCTTAAAGCACATCGGCGGCTGGTCGTTTTGCGAGTGCGACGGCCTCGCGGAGATTAATATTCCCGCCAAGGTCGATAAAATCGGCTCCTGCCCCTTTGCCTTTGCAAAAAATCTTAAGAAAATAACCGTCGATGAGGAAAACTCGAATTTCGTGTGCGTCGGCAGCGCGCTTTACGCGAAGGATATGCACCGCCTTGTCTGCTGTACGGTGGGGTGCGAGGGTGAATTTACCGTGCCGGAGGGCGTGGAGCATATCGGCAGCGGCGCTTTCCTCAACTGCGCCGCTCTTACGGATATACATATTCCCGATTCTGTAACCTCAATCGGCAACTATGCATTCGAGGGCTGCCGAGGGCTGAAAAGCCTCACTATCCCTCCCTCGGTGACGGATCTCGGCGAGCAGGCGATAGAGCGGATAAAATGAATTAAGCCCCAAAAAAATTTGCTCTTGCTCTTGACTTAGGGGTAAAATTGTGGTATTATATCTAATGTGCGCCGCGTCGCGGCGCAATGCCGGGGTGTAGCGCAGTTTGGTAGCGTGCTTGGTTCGGGACCAAGAGGCCACGGGTTCAAGTCCCGTCACTCCGACCACGGCGTCGGAACAAGCGTCATATCGCTTGTTCCGATTTTTCAAATCGGAACGGGCGGGGCGTTGTTTCAGC
>CANRER010000109.1 GCA_947629615.1 uncultured Clostridia bacterium
GCCGTAGCCCGCGACCTCCTTGACGATGCTGGAGCTTAAGTATGAATAGGCGCAGTTGGTGGTTATGAAGAACGTTTCCACGTCCGGGTTAAGGGTTTTGTTGGTGAGCGCCATCTGGAACTCGTATTCAAAATCGCTGACGGCGCGGAGGCCCTTGACGATGAACCGCGCCCCGCGTGAGCGGGCGTAATCCACAAGCAGACCGTCGAACTCCTCAACCGTGACGTTGGGTATGCCGCGCGTCGCCTGCTCGAGCAGGGAGCGACGCTCCTCAACGGTGAAAAGCGGTTTTTTGGAGCCGTTTTTTAGAATACCCACATATACTTTGTCAAACAGCGACGCCGTGCGGCGGATTATGTCAAGATGCCCGTTGGTCACAGGGTCGAAGCTGCCGGGGATAACTGCTGTTTTCATTCGGGTTTTCTCCTAAACAGAGTGATATTCACGCGGCCGTAATGCCTGTCCCTAACGGGTTCAAGCTCCGGCGGCGCTTTAGGGGGGCCGATGGGAGCGTCCCACTCGGCGGCGACGATGCCGCCCGGCACGAGCAAGCCGCGCCGCGTTATTTCGGAAATCGCCTTGTCGTAAAGCCCGCTCTCATACGGCGGGTCGAGGAAAACAAGCGAAAAGCTTTCGCTCGCGGAGGCGAGATACCCGAGCGCGTCGCAGCGTCGCAGCTCGGCCTTGTCCGCAAGGCGGGCCTTTTCAAGGTTCGCGCGGACAGCCGCCTCGGCCTCGCGGGATTTATCCACAAAAACAGCCCTCTGTGCGCCGCGGCTGAGGGCCTCTATACCCAAGGCTCCGCTGCCGGCGAAAAGGTCAAGAACGCGCGCGCCGCGCACATAAGGCGTCAGCATACTGAACAGCGCTTCCTTCACCCTGTCCAGGGTCGGGCGGGTATCCTCCCCCGGGGGAGAAACAAGCCTCAGCCCTCTTGCAGTTCCGGAAATGACTCTCACAGGATTCCTCCGTAAATCGGTGGTATATGTATATATAATATTTTATACCAACTTTTCAAAAAGTCAAGACCTATAGGTTATTTTTGTGCAAATTTTTTTACAGAACGCGCTTCCCCCAAAGAAAACGCGAGGAATAGTAGCTTTGCGAAAGGTTGTTTATGGCGATATGCCCTTGGCCGGTGGCCGCGTGGATTATGTCGCCGCCGCCTATGTATATGCCCACATGGCTCACCCTGCCGCTGCCGCCGGTGGCGAAGAACACAAGGTCGCCGGGGCGAAGCTCGCCGCGCGTCACCGTCGTGCCGACCCTCGACTGCTCCGCGCTCGAGCGGGGGAGCGAAACGCCGTGCGCCGCGAAAACGTATGACGTGAAGCCGCTGCAATCGAAGGCGTTCGGCCCGGACGCGCCGTAGGAGTAGGGCCTGCCCAAAAGCGACTTGGCCGTGGCGATTATCGCGTCGGCGTCGGCGGTGGGCTTTTCGGTGGATATGTAGTCCGCGTGGCAAAAGCCGGTTTTGCCGTCCTCAAGCTCCACGCAGTACCAGCTGTAGCCGTTGCAGTAGATAAGCTCCACCTCCTGCCCGCGGTAAAGCCTGCCCACGATTTCGGACGAGGTGTCGGGCGAGGAGCGCACGTTCAGCACGTCGCAGGTGACGTAGCCGGTATCGTAGCCCGCGGCAAGGGCGGCCGGCGCGGCAAGCAGAGCCGCCGTCGCCGCCAATATTATCAGAAATTTTCTCATATCGAACCTCCGAAGCATAGTTCCCGAAGTTATGTTACAATTTGATTACAAAGCTATTGTACACCTTCAAAATAAATTTGTCAAACTTTTTTAATAAATTTTGGCCCGATTTTCGCAAAACTGCGTTTTTGGGCAAAATACGTTAAGAATAATTAACGATTTTTGCTTTTAATACCTATATTTAGTGGCCGCCGCGAAAAACGCCACAAGACAGCGGAAAAATATTTTGTAATAATTTGTAAGCCAAGCTTGCAAAAGCCGCGCCGCTGTGGTACAATAATAAAAAACAGCGAAGGGAAGGAAAAGCATGAACAAATTTGTTGAGGAAACCGTTATGCAGCGGCTCGAGCGCGTGGCCGCCGCGCTGCGCAAAAACCGCATGGAGGCCCACGTGGTGAGAACCGCCGCCGAGGTCGCGCCGCTTGTCAAAAGTCTTGTGCCGAAGGGGGCGAGCGTGGCCGCCGGCGGCAGCGAAAGCCTTGCCGAAAGCGGTGTGGCGGAGCTGCTCGCGTGCGGGGATTACAATTTTATCGACAGAAATAAGTACGACGACAAGCGCCGCGCCTACATCGACGCTTACGGCGCGGACTACTTCTTCTGCTCGTCCAACGCCGTCACCGAAAGGGGCGAGCTCTACAACGTGGACGGCAACAGCAACCGCATTTCGATGATAGCCTACGGCCCGGAAAACGTGATTATGGTGGTGGGCGCGAATAAGGTCGTCAAGGACCTTGCCGAGGCCGAAAGCCGCGTTAAGACCTGCGCCGCCCCGCCGAACGCGAAGCGGCTCTCCTGCGCGACGTACTGCCGCGAGGCGGGCGTGTGCATGGGGCTCGGCGGCGAAATGACCGACGGCTGCGCGAGCGAGGGCCGTATATGCTGCAGCTACCTCGTCTGCGGCCCGCAGCGTCATAAGGACAGGATAAAGGTAATTCTCGTGGGCGAAAGCCTCGGCTTCTGATGGAAAGAATAATCATTACCGGCAGTCCCGGCAGCGGCAAAAGCACCCTCGCGAGGCTCATGGCGGATAGGCTGGGCCTGCCGCTTATCCATCTCGACGCTTTGTTCTGGCGGCCCGGCTGGGTGAGCGTGAGCAGGGAGGAGTTCGACAGCCTGCTGGCCGAGGCAATGGCGGGCGAGCGGTGGATAATCGACGGCGACTACGGCCGCACTCTCGCCGCGAGGCTTCAAAGGTCCGATACCGCCGTATTTTTCGATTATCCGACGTATCTGTGCCTTTTCCGAACGCTGAAGCGCATAATAACCAACCTTGGCGTTGTCCGCCCCGACATGGGCGAGGGCTGCCCCGAGCGGCTTGACTTAGAATTTTTGCGCTATGTATGGGGCTACCGCCGCAAGCAAAGGGGGAAGGCGCTGGAAAAGCTTCGCTCGGCGGAAAACGTGAACGTTATCGTCATAAAAAGCCGGCGGGAGTATAACGCCTTTGTGCGAAGCCTATGCGGCGAAACGTAAAATAACGGGGCCGGTTACGCGCCGACCCCGTTATTTATCTTGTATATTCCTCGTCCTCAAAAACGGGCTCGTCGTCGTCGCGGCTGTCCTTCGGCTCCTCCGGCGTAAGCTCCTCGGAAAGCTCCTCCTCGCCGCTGATTTTGGCAAAGAGTCGCTCGGCCCCGGTGGGGCGGCTTTGATTTTTCATTTTCGTCAGTCCTTTCTTCTTTTATTATGCCGCGCCGCGCGGAGTTTTATGAAAGAAATGTTGACAGCGGCTCGGCTTTGGGGTATAATTAGGAAAAGCAAATCGAACGGAGAGCGAATGATGGACGGAATAATTTTTGATATAGACGGCACCCTTTGGGATACCACCGAGCTTTGCGCCCGCTCGTGGAACGCCGCCATAAGGGCCTGCTCGGGCCTTGAGGCCAACCTTACGGGAAAAATGCTCGAGGGGCTTTTCGGCAAGCCGATGGACGTGATTTTCCGCGCCGTTCTGCCCGACGCGGACGAGGCCCTTCGCGAAAGGCTCATCGCCGCGTGCTGCGAGTACGAGCTTACCGCCCTCAAAACCGAAAAAATCCCCGCCTACCCCGGGGTGTCCGAAACCTTGCGCCGCCTGAGCGGGCAATACCCGCTTTTTATCGTCAGCAACTGCCAGAAGGGCTATATCGAGGCCTTCCTCGAAAATACGGGCTTCGGCCCGCTGATAACGGACTATCTGTGCTACGGCGACACCTTGGCCCCCAAGGGCGAAACTCTGCGCCGCCTCATCGCGAAAAACGGCCTTAAAAGCCCGATTTATGTCGGCGATACGCAGGGCGACGCCGACGCCTGCCGCGAAGCCGGCGTGCCGTTCGTTTTTGCCGAGTACGGCTTCGGCGAGGCGAACAGCCCGTGGAGGAGCGTAAGCTCCTTCGCCGAGCTTTGCGGGCTGCTGTTGAAAAATAATTAAATTTTTTTCAAAAAACACTTGCAATTTTCGTTTTTTATGGTATAATAACTCTATAATTGAATTTGTAAAGACTGTGAAAAGGAGTAGTAGGGCGCGTAAAACCTACAGAGAGCCGGCGGAGGGTGCGAGCCGGCGGCGGAGCGCGTTTGAACTCGCCTTGGAGTCGCTTGCTGAACCCTTGTGCGCAAGGTCATAGGTCAAGACGGAGGCCGTCCGTTATCACGCGGCAGGGCATGACTGTGCCCCAAAGAGCGCCCAGTCGGGCGAATTAGAGTGGTACCGCGGAGCATCGCTTCGTCTCTATGTGAGGCGAAGCTTTTATTTTGCTTTGGAGGGAGGCCGTAATGGCACGCCCTACGGTATCTCGCGTGGTATCGGCGTTGAAACGTTTTTCAAACCGCGACGCGGGCGAGGCGATGTGGCAGACGAGCTTTTACGACCATGTGATACGCGACGACGGAGATTATCTTACAAGATGGAATTATATCGACGAAAATCCGGCCCGTTGGTATTACGGAAAAGGTTTATAATTAATTCATATCATATAGAAGGGAGCGGTAGTTATGAAAAACTACACAAAGTATCAAAGGGGCTACTTTATGCCTCCTGTAAACGAATTGAAATGGGCGAAAAAGGAGTACATAGACAAGGCTCCTATATGGTGCAGCGTCGATCTGCGCGACGGCAATCAGGCGCTCGTTGTGCCGATGAGCCTTGAAGAAAAGCTCGAGTTTTTCCAATTCCTTATCGAGGTGGGCTTCAAGGAAATCGAGGTCGGCTTCCCCGCCGCCAGCGAAACCGAATACGAATTTGTCCGCGCACTCATCGAAAAAAACCTCATACCCGACGACGTGGTAATTCAGGTGCTCACGCAGTCGCGCGAGCATATAATCAAAAAGACCTTCGAGTCCCTCAAAGGCTGCAAAAAGGCAATAGTCCACCTTTATAACTCCACCAGCGTGGCCCAGCGCGAGCAGGTTTTCAAAAAGGATAAGGACGCGATAAAGGAGATAGCCGTTTCCGGCGCGAAGCTGCTCAAGGAGTACGCCGACGCGACCGAGGGCGACTTCCTGTTCGAATACTCGCCCGAAAGCTTCACCGGCACCGAGCCCGAGTACGCCCTCGAGGTGTGCAACGCCGTGCTGGATATATGGCGGCCCACCCCCGACCGAAAGGTCATCATCAATCTGCCCGTCACGGTGGAGATGTCGCTGCCCCACGTTTACGCGAGCCAGA
>CANRER010000110.1 GCA_947629615.1 uncultured Clostridia bacterium
CCGAAGGAAATTCGGCTGCGACAATATAGAGGTATGCCCCGGCGACGCATTGAGCGTTCTTCCCTCGCTGCCCGCCCCCGACCGAGTGTTCATCGGCGGCAGCGGCGGAGCTCTCGCGGAAATCGCCGCCGTAATCAAGGCCGCGAACCCCTCCGCGACGGTCGCGGCTACGGCTGTTTCGCTCGAAACCTTGGCCGAGCTTAACGAGCTGTTTTCGGACGGCAGCGAGATGGTTCAGGTGGCCGTTACGCGGGTTAAAAGAGCCGGGGCGCACGCCATGCTCTCCGCCGAGAACCCCGTTTTCATAGCGAGGGGGAGGCTGAAATGAGGCGTATCATGATTGCCGGCACGCACAGCGGCTGCGGCAAGACCACGGTCGCCTGCGCCCTTTTGAGGGCCCTCGCGCGGCGCGGCCTCGCGCCTTCGGCCTTCAAATGCGGGCCGGACTATATTGACCCGATGTTCCACAGCCGCGTTATTGGCATTCCGTCGCGAAACCTTGACGGCTGGTTCTGCGGCGAGGGGCTGATAAATTATCTGCTGAAAAAGCACGGCGGCGACCTCGCCGTCATAGAGGGCGTTATGGGCTATTACGACGGCGTAGGCGAGGCGGCGTCCTCCCGCGCGGCCGCGCTCGCGACGGGTACTCCCGCCGCGCTAGTTATCGACTGCAAGGGCATGAGCCTTTCCCTCGGCGCGGTCATGCGGGGCTTTCTCAGCTTCCGCGAGCCGAGCGGTATCGCGGGCTTTATCTTCAACCGCCTCCCCGAAAGTCTTGTACCGACGGCAAAGGAGCTTTGCGCGGAGCTGAACACAAAATACCTCGGGCGGCTGCCATATAAAAAGGAGCTTTCTTTTGAAAGCCGCCGTCTTGGCCTTGTGACCGCGGCGGAAACGGCGGATTTGAGGGAAAAACTGGACGCGCTGGCAGACCTCGCCGAAGAACATATTCTTATCGACGAGCTGCTCGAAGCCGCGAAGGCCGCGCGGGAGCGGCCCTCCGCGCCGCCCGTGATACATAAAATCGGCGGGAAGCCGCCAAAAATCGCCGTCGCGCGTGATAACGCCTTTTGTTTTTACTACGAGGACAACCTCGACCTGCTGCGGGAAATAGGCTGTGAAATCGCGGAGTTTTCGCCCCTCGCGGACACTTCTCTGCCCGAGGGCGCGTGCGGGCTGCTTTTGGG
This sequence comes from uncultured Clostridia bacterium, assembly GCA_947629615.1. Taxonomy (GTDB): domain Bacteria; phylum Bacillota; class Clostridia; order UMGS1883; family UMGS1883; genus JAFLUQ01. The sequence continues at coordinate 1,188 of CANRER010000110.1, forward strand.
CGGCGGCTACCCCGAGCTTTACGCGGACGAGCTGTCGAAAAACAAGCCGCTGCTCGCCGACATTCGCCGTAAAATCGCCTCGGGCCTGCCGACAATAGCCGAGTGCGGCGGGTTTATGTACCTTTGCGAAAGCATAGGCGGGCGCGCCATGACGGGCGTAATCGCCACCGACGCTTTCGAAACCGACCGTCTGCGCCGCTTCGGCTATATCACGATGAAAACGGCGCGGGGCAGCCTTTTTGGCGAGCGGGAGCTTCGCGCCCACGAGTTCCACTACTGCGACTGCGGCGACCCGGGGAGCGACTGCGAAGCCGTTCGCGCGCGCGGCGGCAGCTACGCCTGCGCCCACTTGGGGCCGTCGCTTTACGCAGGCTTTCCGCATATTTACCTTTATTCCTGCCCCGAGGCGGCGGAAAGCTTTGTTAAAAAATGTCAGGAGTACGAAAATGCACAGACTTAAAAATATAGCCCCGCCCAACGCGGCGGCCCGAGCGCGGGCGGAGGAGCGGTGGAACTCCATAGCGAAGCCGCTGCGCGGCCTTGGCCTGCTTGAGGACGCGGTTATAAGGCTGGCCGGAATTTACGGCGGCGAGAGCTTTGTCCTCGGCGGGCGGACGGCCGTCGTTATGTGCGCCGACAACGGCGTTGTGAGCGAGGGCGTTACCCAGACGGGCGGCGAGGTCACGGCCCTTGTGGCCGCCGAGATAGCGGCGGGTCGTTCGAGCGTGAACTGCCTCGCCCGCGCCTTTGGGGCCGAAACGCTGGCCGTCGATATGGGCATGAACACTCCTGTCCCCGGCACGCTCGACCGCCGCGTCGCCTCGGGAACGGCGAATATAGCCCTCGGCCCGGCGATGAGCCGCGCCGACGCGGAAAGGGCCGTCGCCGTCGGCATCGACATTGTGCGCGATTTGAAAAGCTCCGGCATGGGCATAATCGCCGCAGGCGAAATGGGCATAGGCAACACCACAGCCGCCTCGGCCGTGGCCTCGGCTCTGCTCGGCCTCCCGCCGGAGCAGACCGTCGGGCGCGGAGCGGGGCTGAGCGACGCGGGGCTTGAGCGCAAAATTTCCGCCGTTCGCCGCGCGCTGGCCGTGAACGGTGCCGACCCTGCCGACCCGCTTGACATTCTGGCGAAGCTCGGCGGCTTCGATATTGGCGGCATAGCGGGGCTGTACCTCGGCGGGGCTGTCTACCGCGTGCCGGTCATTATCGACGGCTTTATCTCAGCCGCCGCCGCGCTTATAGCGGCCGAAATCGCGCCGGCGGCGAAGGAATTTATGCTCGCCTCCCACGTGTCGAAGGAACCCGCGGCCCGCCTCCTGCTCGAAAGACTGGGCCTATGCCCGCCGATAACCGCCGGCCTCGCCCTCGGCGAGGGAACGGGGGCGCTTATGCTGCTTCCGCTGCTTGACGGCGCGTTGGCGGTGTATAACGGGGCGCACCGCTTTGACGAGCTTCCCATGGAAAGGTATGTTGACCTATGCTGACACTCATCACCGGCGGCGGCAAGTGCGGCAAGTCGCGCATAGCCGAGGCCTTGGCCGCGTCGAGCGGGCTGCCGCTTTGCTACATAGCCACAATGCAGCCCTTCGGCCCCGAGGCCGAAGCGACCGTCGCCCGCCACCGAGGGCAGCGGGCGGGGCGCGGCTTTAAGACAATCGAGCAGTATACCGACATAGGCTCCGCCCCCGTGGCGCAGGGCTGCTGCGCCCTTTTGGAGGACGTGGGCAACCTCCTTGCGAACGAGATGTTCTCCGCGCGGGCGGTTAGGCCCGCCGACAAAATCGTGCGCGGCGTGCGGGAGCTTTGCGGCAGGGCCGCGAGCCTTATCGCGGTGACGAACGAGGTGGGCTGCGACGGCTTCGCCTACCCGCCCGAAACCACGGAATATATCGCCCTCATGGGCGAGATAAACCGCCGCCTTGCCGAGGAGGCGGAGCTTGTTATCGAGGCGGTCTGCGGCATACCGCTTGTTTTGAAGGGAGAGAGGCCGAAGTGCTTATAAAATCACTGCTTTCGGCGTTTTTGATGTATTCGCGCATACCCGTGCCGCGCGTTGAGTGGAGGGAGGAAAACCGCCGCTTTGCCCTGTGTTTTTTTCCGTTGGTGGGGGCCGTTCTCGCCACGGCGGAGTTGGCGTGGTATTGGCTTTACGCCGCGCTCGGCTTCAATCCGCTGCTGTTCGGGGCGGGCGCGGCCTCGCTGACGCTGATTGTCACGGGCGGCATACACATGGACGGCTACTGCGACGTTTGCGACGCTCTCGCAAGCTGGGGCGGCAGGGAAAAAATGCTCGCCGTAATGGACGATCCGCATATCGGCTCCTTCGCGGCGGTCAGAGCCGCGCTGTACGTTCTGCTTCAGGCGGGGCTTTTTGCCCAAGCGGGGGAGTGGGGGCTGATGCTCGTATGCACTCTCGTTTTCGTTCAGTCGCGCTCGTTCAGCGCCCTTGCCGCCGTGATGTTCAAGAGCGCAAAGGCCGAGGGTACGCTGCAAAGCTTTCGCCGCCCCGCCGACAAACGCGCCGTAATCGCGAGCGGGCTTGCGTTTTTGGCCGCGACGCTTGCCGCCGCGCTTTATACCGACTCGCTCTGCGGCCTGTGCGCCTTTCTCGGCGAGGTGCTGTGCTTCGTTTATTACCGACTTATGTCGTATAAAAAATTCGGCGGCGTGACGGGCGACCTCGCGGGGTACTTTCTTCAGCTTTGCGAGCTTGCGGCGGCGGGGTTCGCCGTCTTTGCCGACCTGATAAGGAGCTTTGCGTTATGAGATTGATTGTGGGCGGCGCGCGCCAAGGCAAAACCCGCTACGCGGCGGAAAAATACGGCTCGTGCGAGGCAGGCTTTCACCTGACGGTGCGCCGCTGGCTCGAGGACGGGCTTGACCCTTTGGCCGAGGCGGAGCGCTTTATCCGCGAAAACCCCGACGCCGTCGTCGTTATGGACGAAATAGGCTGCGGCATAATTCCGCTTGAACGGGCCGACCGCCTTTGGCGCGAGGCCGTGGGCCGCGTGGGCTGCCTGCTGGCCGAAAGAGCCGAGACCGTGGAGCGCGTGGTCTGCGGCATACCGATAAAAATTAAGGGGTGAGATAATGCGGCTTTATTTTATCCGCCACGGCAAAACCGCCGGCAATCTTGAAGGGCGTTACATCGGCGTAACGGACGAGCCGCTTTGCGCCGAGGGGCGCGAGGAGCTTATGCTCGCGAGGCCGCCGAGGGCGAGCCTAGTGGTGACAAGCCCGCTGCGCCGCTGTGTCGAAACGGCGAAAATCCTCTACCCGACCGTCGTGCCGCTTGTGTGCGGCGGGCTTAGGGAGTGCGATTTCGGCGAGTTCGAGGGGAAAAACTATACCGACTTAAGCGGCTCGGAGGCATACCGCCAATGGATAGACAGCGGCGGCAGAATGGCCTTCCCCGGCGGCGAGGACATGGCAGGCTTCACGGCCCGCACCGACGCCGCGTTCGAGGAGCTTATCCCCAAGCTTGCCGACGAAACGGCTCTTGTCGTCCACGGCGGCACGATAATGGCCCTGCTTGAGCGGCGCGCCGTGCCGAAAAGGGAATTTTACGACTATCACGTCAAAAACGGGCGGGGCTTCGCCGTGGAGCTTGACGGCGGGGTAATGCGCGTTATCGGGAGGCTGTGATGAGGATACTTGCGCTGACCATCGGCTTTGTTATCGACTTTTTCCTCGGCGACCCGCACTCCTTGCCGCACCCTGTGCGGCTTATCGGCGCGCTTATAACGCGGCTTGAGAGTCTGCTCCGCCGCCTGCTCCCGGGGCGGGAGAGGCTGGCGGGGGCGGTCATGGCGGCGGCGGTTTTAACGGTCTGCACCGCCGCTCCGGCGGGGCTTCTGCTTTTGCTTTACCGCGCGAACACGGCCCTCGGCCTCGCCGCTGAAAGCGTGATGTGCTATTATCTGCTCGCCGCCCGCTGCCTCGAACGCGAGAGCATGAAGGTGTGCCGCGCCCTCGAAAGCGGCGACGTCGAGGCGGCCCGCCGCGCGGTTTCGATGATAGTCGGGCGCGATACCGACGCCTTGGATAAAGCGGGTATTGCCCGCGCCGCCGTCGAAACCGTGGCCGAAAACACCTCCGACGGCGTGACCGCGCCGATTATTTTCACGGCCCTCGGCGGGGCTCCGCT
>CANRER010000111.1 GCA_947629615.1 uncultured Clostridia bacterium
CGCTCCCTTCGTTCAAGGTCACGCTTAACGGAGTTGAGGTGAAAAACGAATACCGCGAGTACCCGCTGTTCGTGTATAACGATATAACCTACTTCCCGATGACGTATTTCGACTGCCGCTTTCTTGGCCTCACAACGGAATTTGATGAAAACATTGGGCTGAACATAAAAAGGGAGAACATCAGCGGTATGTACCGCGACTACGCCGGCGGCGAGAGGAACCGCTCAAGCTGGAATATCTTGCCCGTCGTCGTTCCCGAGGATTTTGATTTTAGTACGGAACACGTAGAGAGGGCGCATTTCCCGGCCCTAATAAACGGAAAAAGGGTCGATGAGAGCGGCGATTATCCGTTCTTGAGCTTTCGCGGCGTGACGTATTTCCCGCTGACGTGGGAGTACGCCCACGATATGTTCGGCTGGGAGTACAGCTTCGGCGAGGACGGCCTCGTTATCAACAGCGATAACTATCACACTGAAATTCTTGACCTTCCCGGCTTTGATGGTGAAGAAAAGACCCCGTACATTACTGCGGGAGCGAACGTTGCTCTTTACGGCGGATATTACTTCTATCAGGCCGGGCAGGACATATTCCGTGCTCCCGCGGATAACACGACGGCCGCCGAAAGGATATACACTATGCCGCTGCCGCCGTACTTTGAGGGGGCCGAGATGGGTACAACCGCCTGCCCCGCCGAATTCAGCGTCAGGGACGGGGAACTCCGCGTTACCTTTACCGACGTTGACACCGCGACCTTCACCAATTCCTATAACATTAAATATGACCCCGCTAAGAATACCTTTGTGGAGGACGATAAGCCCGAGAGCGTCAGTAACGCCACGGGGCCAAGTCCCCAATATTGGTATGCGGACGACTTCAAGGTAGAGAAGGTCTATTACATTTCATACCAAAAGGGTGAGGGCGAGAGAGTTTACCTTAAAAAGCTTGGCTACGCCAAAGACTGCCGGCTTGTGGGCCATGTGATTTATGCCGGCTTTGGGGAAGACTATAGCGGCCCAATATCATTGGGCGTATACAAAATTAACATGGACACGGGCGAAATAACGCGGATTGCCGGGGATGTAACCTCGCTATGGGCCTTTGCCGGCCCAAAGGAGGACTTGATTTACACCTATACCGAGGGCGAGGGTCTTTCATGCCTCAATACCGGCGAACGGATAATTTCCGGCCCCGATGAAATACGGGACGTTGCCCTTGTGGGCGAGGAGCTGGCCGTTGTCAGTAAAGCTGACGGCCTCACTCGGCTGCGGGTTATCCCCGAATATGGCGGCGGAAAGGCCCGTGAGATACTTTCCACCAAGTCTTACGCTTATTACGGCGGCTTTGACGGCGGCTTTTATATGAGATTGGGAAAAGAGCTTCCCGACGAAGAGCGCCGCCTTGTTGTGCTCAAAGAAGGTAAGGAGCCGTTTATCAGCTCGGATTATGTTGACGGATTTAACGAGAAGATATTTGCCTGCGGCGAAGATTTTATTTATGTCACCGACGGTAAGGCGGTTCATGTGACTCTCGACCGCCCCGCCCGCTGATATTTTATAAACAAACAGAAAGGAAATCAGAACATGAAGCTTGGAGTTATCGGAGCCGGCAACATCGCCGGCGCAATCGTAAAAGGCGTGGTGAACACAGGCACTCTGCGGCCCGAGGACATCATCATCAGCGACGTATTCCCCGGCAGGCTGACGGAAATCGGCAGGCTTGGCGTACATACGACGGCCTCGAACGTGGAGGTGGCCGAAAAGGCCGAGATGATCCTCATTGCGATAAAGCCCAATGTGGCCCCGCAGGTGCTTAAGGAAATACGCCACGCCGTGGGCGGAAAGCTGCTAATCAGCGTTGTGGCCGGGCTTAGCCGCGGCAGCATAGCCGAGCTTGTGGGCGGCGACGCGCGCATAGTACGCACCATGCCCAACGTTCCCGCGCTGGTGGGCGAGGGCATGACGGTTCTCTGCCGCACCGATAACGTGAGCGACGAGGACTTCCAAACCGTAACTTCATTCTTCGACGCTATCGGCAGAACGACCGTTCTCGGCGAGCATCTTTTCGACGCCGCCACCGCCACCAACGGCAGCGGCCCGGCCTATGTGTTTGTGCTTATCGAGGCTATGGCCGACGCGGCGGTGCTTCAGGGCATACCCCGCGACATAGCCTATCTGCTTGTGGAGCAGACGATACTCGGCTCGGCCAAGCTTGCGCTCGAAACCGGCGAACACCCCGGCAGGCTCAAAGACATGGTATGCTCGCCCGGCGGGACCACCATCGAGGCGATATACAGGCTCGAAGCCAACGGCCTTCGCGCCACGATGATCGACGCTGTGAACGCCTGCGCCAAAAAGTCGGCCGAGCTTGGCGAAATGTAATATTTCCCCCTTTTGCGCAATAGACTGCAAAAGGGGGATGTCTTTTTGAAGCAAAGCTTTTATGACAAGCTGGAGCCGACCGCTCTGCTGTTTTTCACGGTTTACGCCCTCGGCCTCACGGCGGGCTGCCTTGTCGGCGCGGGGGAGGGAGGGCTTGTCGTCGAACCCGAGCGCGGCGCGGCCTACGGCGCGGGGGCGTTTTTCCGCGCACTGCCGTTTTTCATGTTGGCGCTTATCCCCGGCAAAAAACGGCTCCGCACGGCGGCGGGACTGCTCGCCGCCGGGGCGTTCGGCGCGGTCACAGGCGTCGCGGCGGTGCAGGCCCTGCTTTCCGCCGAGCCGCTTAAAGCGGCACTGCTGTGCGTGCTGCCGAGGCTGCTTTCGCAGCTTCCGTCGCTTATTCTTGTATTGTGCCTCGCGCAAAGAATGCGCGAAATTCCGTTCGATTATTCAGCGGTTTTGACGCGCCTTCTTCTTTCGGTTTTGGCGTGCTTTCTTGCATCTTGTGCTCAATTCGCGTTTTTTACCGTTTTTGCACAATTCTATTGATTTTTACCACAAAATTTTTCTTTTATTTTAGTGCATATCGCCGGTTACATTTTTGTTCTTTTTGGTGTAAAATTAAAAGGCGCGGTGAAAAAACGCGCTGAATTTATTATTGCAGAGGACGCAGAAGTGAACGCTTATATTGATGATTTCGCCGCGTATCTCGGCGCGAGGGCGAGCAAAAGCACCGTCGCCTCGTACCGCCGCGACGTGGAGCTTTTATATAAAAGGCTGGCCGTTTCCGATTCGAGCGTTGTTCGTCTTGGCACGGAGCAGTTACAGGAATATTTGGCCCGCCTCTCCGAGAAGGGGCGCAGCAACGCCACCGTTTTAAGGGCGGCGTCCTCGCTGCGCAGCTTTTACGCCTATCTTGAAGAGCGCGGCCTTATGCGCGAAAACCCCGCCGAGCGGCTTTCGCTGCCGAAAAAGGACGCGAGGGAGCCTGTAATTCTCACCACCGACGAGGTTGATTTGCTGCTCTCGCTCCCCAAGGGCGACGCGAAGGGCATCAGAGATAGAGCCATGCTTGAACTGCTTTACGCCACGGGCGTTAAGGTTTCGGAGCTTATTTCTCTTGAGCTTCGGGATATTGACCTCGACCGAGGCGTTCTGATATGCCGCGGAGCGGCCCGCGAAAGGGTCGTACCGGTGGGCCACGCCGCCGAGGCCGCCCTTGCCGAATATCTTTCCTCGGCGAGGAGCGCCATGACCGAGGACGAGCGTGAAACCGCGCTTTTCGTGAACTGCCGTGGCCGCTCGATGACGCGCCAAGGCTTTTGGAAGCTCGTTAAGGGATATATCGCCGAGGCGGGTATCAATAAGGACGTAACTCCCCAGACGCTGCGCCATTCCTTCGCCGTTCATCTTTTAAGAAACGGCGCCGACTTGGACGACGTTTCCGAAATGCTCGGCTTTAACGACCGAGGCTCCGGCAGCGTGTACAGGAGCATGGTCAGCGATAGGCTTAAGAAAACCTATGAAAAGACACATCCTCGGGCATAGGGGGCGGTTTTATGGCGGATATTGAGCGCGTAAGGCTGAACGAGAGCCACTTTGACGACGCGGCTATCCGTGAAGCGGCGGCGGAAATTTTGGATTTACATTAAAAACGGCTCGCTTTCGCGAACCGTTTTTTTAATGCCGTTTTATCTTTCCATCTCGGATTGAGGCCCCTCCGCCTTATGCGAACGGATAATGCTCTCAATTTCCTTAATACTGCTGGCGCACATATCGCCCTCGATGGTGTTCTTAACCGCGCTGAGCGCGTTGCCGATTTCGAGCGCGTGCTGAACGTCGCGGCGGCACACAAGGCCGTAAAGCACGCCTGCAACATAAGCGTCGCCGCTGCCTACGCGGTCAACAACTTCAATGCCGTTGTAGCTCGGCTCCTCGTAGAACTGACCGTCGAAGTATATCTTCGAGCCGAAGTTATGGCGCGTGGGGCTGATGGCTTCGCGGCGCGTCGTCGCGACAAGCTTGCAGCCGTAATCCTCGGTGTAGCCCTTCATTATCTCATCGAGTGTGCCGGTGCGCTGAAGGCAGCGGCGGCTCGTTTCCTCGGAAACAAAGAGAATGTCTATCATCGGGAAAATCTTCTCGATAACCGCGCGGGCCTCCTCCTCGCTCCAAAGATTGGCGCGGTAGTTGACGTCGAAGCTGATTACCGCGCCGGTTTCTTTCATGCGGCGGATAACCTCAAGCGCGGTTTCGCGAAGGCCCGTGCCTAGGGCGAGCGTGATTGAGCTGATGTGGAAAACGCTGGTTTTGCCGTACATACTCGGGTCAAGCTCGCTGAGCAGCAGCGTAGTCATGGACGAGTGCGCGCGGTCGTAGATAACGGACGATTTTCTGGGGTACGCGCCGCTCTCGTAATAGTAGATGCCGAGGCGCTTTTCGGGCGTGTCGTCAAAAACTATGTAATCGTCGCTCACATTGCCGTAGCGTATTTTGTTTCGCACAAAGCGGCCCACCTTGCTCTGGGGCAGCTTGGTGATTATGGCGCTGCGCGCGCCGAGCATGGCCGCGCCGCTGACAACGTTAAGCTCGCTGCCGCCGGCGTTTTTGTCGAAGGTTTCCGACTGGGAGATTTTCTCCTTCCCGTCGGGGGAAAGACGAAGCATTACCTCGCCCATGCCCACCATGTCAAACTCTTTGTCCTTTGGAATGAAGTCCAAATTCATAAAATTCCCTCCTGTTTTATATTTTTTACAGCGCTCCGGCTGTTATTTAACTCACTCGAAGGCGTCGAAATACACCTTGCCGTTTTCCATGCCGCCGCGCTTGTATTCGAGCAACTCCTGCACTGTCACAAGTTGGTAGCCCTCTTTAATAAGGTCGGGTATGACGCGGACGGCCGCCTCGACGGGGAGCGCACCTACGCCCTTCTCCGTGCGGCGCTTGCGGGAAAGAA
>CANRER010000112.1 GCA_947629615.1 uncultured Clostridia bacterium
CCCTCATTTTTGATACAATATGCAGTGCGACGAACGAGCGGCAAAAATCCGCCGCCGAGCTGGCCGAAAAAAGCGACAGCTTTATCGTCATCGGCGGCAAAAGCAGCTCCAACACAAAAAAGCTTTACGACATCGCCCGCCGCCGCTGCCCCAACACCTTCTTGGTGGAGGGAGCGTGGGAACTTCCCGCCCACGAAATAAAAGGGAACTTGATTGGTATAACCGCCGGGGCTTCAACTCCGGATTGGATAATTAAGGAGGTTTACGTAATGGTAGACGAACAGGAAAAGAACATTAATAATGAGAAAGGAGACCAATCCTTCGCTGAGGCTTTCGAGCAATCGCTTGTATCGCTCAACACCGGTGATATAAAGGTAGGTAAGGTAGTCAGCGTAACGCCCACCGAGGTCTATGTTGACTTGGGCTACAAGATGGAAGGCGTCATTCCGGCCGACGAGCTGACCGACGACCCCGACGTTGACCCCGCAAGCGTATGCAGCGTGGGCGACGAAATTGAGGTTTTCGTTATCCGCGTGAGCGACATGGACGGCGTTAAGCTTTCCAAGAAGAAAATCGACGCCATCAAGGGCTGGAAGACGGTTGAAGCCGCCTATGAGTCCGGCGAAATTCTCGAGGGCAAAATCATCGAGGCCGTTAATCGCGGCGTTATCGTCGTAACCAACGGCTGCCGCGTTTTCGTGCCGGCTTCCTTGGCCAGCGAACGCTTTACCAGCGACCTTTCGACCCTTGTCGGCAAAGAAGTGCGCTTCAAGATTGTGAATATCCGCGAGGATAGGCGCGGCAAGAAGGCCATCGGCTCCATCAAGGAGGTTGCCGTTGAGGAGCGCAAGGCCAAGGCCGAGGAGTTCTGGGCCAACGTCGAGGAAGGTAAGCACTACACCGGCGTGGTTAAGACTCTCACAAAGTTTGGCGCGTTCGTTGACATCGGCGGCGTGGACGGCCTTATCCACATCACCCAGCTAAGCTGGCAGCGGATAAAGGACCCCTCCGAGGTAGTCAATGTCGGCGACGTGGTTGACGTTTATATTATAAAGGCCAACCGCGAAACCAACAAGGTTTCCCTCGGCTTCAGAAAGGTCGAGGACGACCCGTGGGTTATCGCCAAGAGCAAATTTGACGTTGGCAGCGTTGTGAACGTTAAGGTTGTCCGCCTTGTTCCCTTCGGCGCGTTCGTCGAGATTATACCCGGCATCGACGGCCTTGTTCACATTTCCCAGATAGCCAACAAGCGCGTCAACAAGCCCGAAGATGAGCTTACCGTCGGCCAGATGGTGGACGCTAAGATTACCGACATCGACTGGGAAAAGAAGAAGATAGGTCTTTCCATTCGCGCCCTTCTCACGCCCGAGGCTCCCGCGCCCGAGGCGAAGGCTCCCGCCGAGGAGACCGCCGCCGACGAAACGGTGTATGAGGACGCACCCGAAGCTCCCGTGGCTCCCGAAGAAGCCGCTCCCGAGGCCGCCGAGGAAACCGAGGCTTAAAGAGTAAAATAGCCGCGACCTAAGCAATACCGTAATCACAAATACGCAGAAAATCCGCTCATTTTGAGCGGATTTTCGTTATTAATTTTCAACAGCCTTATAGCCGTCATATTCGCGGACGATAAGGCCCTTAAGCTCCATCATGACGAGCGTCGGGGCGGCGGAGGCCTCGTTCAGCCCGGCCGCTGCGGCTATCGCGTCGGGGGAGGAGGCCCCGTCGGCGATGGCCTTCATTATAGCGGCTTCCTCGGCGGAAAGTCCCTCGGGAGGGGCCTTCTTTGCCGCGCCGTGCTTCGGCTTCGTCCGCCGCTCGGCCTTTGGCGGCGCAGCGAGAGGCGTAAATATCGAGGACTTCGCCGCGCCGCCGTCCTTATTTTCGGGCGTGGGCCGCTCGCCGTTTTCAAACGAGAGCAGCACCTTCAGCTCCGCCGCCACCTGAAGGCCGTTTTCGGCAAGCTCCGCTCCGGTTTTTATTAAATGGTTCGTACCCGCGCTCCCACGGGCGTTTATATTGCCCGGCACAGCGAACAGCGGGCGGCGCAGGTCGGCGGCGAGGTTTGCGGTTATCAGCGAGCCGCTCCTAAGGCCCGCCTCGGTGACGACGCAGGCGTCGGCAAGGGCGGCGATTATACGGTTTCGCCGAGGAAAAAGCGCGGGTATCGGCTGTGTGCCGAAGTGGTATTCGGTTATCACGGCCCCGCCCGACGCGGCGATTTTGTCGAAAAGCCCCGCGTTTTCAGAGGGGTAGCTCACATCGGCCCCGCTGCCGAGAACCGCCACGGTTTTCCCGCCGAATTTCAGCATGGTTTTCGCGGCCGCGCTGTCCACGCCTCGGGCTCCGCCCGAAATGACCGTCAGCCCCGCCTCGCAGAAGTCGCGACAAAAATCAGCCGTTACCGTCAGCCCGTAGGCCGAAGCGTCGCGGCTGCCGACAACGGCCACGCTGTCGCCGCGAAGCGCCTCCGCGCTGCCGCGAAGATAAAGCTGGGCCGGCGGCTCGGGCAGGATTTTCAGCTTTTCGGGGTATTCCGGGTCGGTATAGCAAACGAGCCTTACGCCCTCAATGGGCGGGTGTTCGAGCGAGGAGAGCAGCGACAGAGCCGAAGGCGTCGTCAGGCGCGGGTCGTCGTCGCGTATATCCTTATATATCGTCGCCAGCTTGTCCAGCGCGTACTTCTTGCCGGTGGTTTCGGCGGCGAGAATTATCCATTTGTGCTTGTCGTTCATAAGACAACCCCATTTCCGCCTTTAATTTTACCACCTTTATTGAATTTTGTCCATAGATTTTTATAAAAATTTGTGAATAATTTGTGCAATATGCATTAAAATTTGCCCCAAAGGTTGACTTCATTTTCCGATAATGGTATAATAATATATAATCCATAAATGTACAAAACCGTTTGAGAAGGTGATTTTTGTGATAAAAAGCATGACGGGCTACGGCAGCGGCTCCGTTCGGGCCGAGGGGAAAACCTTTACCGTGGAGGTTCGCGCCGTGAACCACCGCTACAGCGACTTTAACATAAAATATCCCCGCGTTTACGCCTACGCCGAGGAGGCCGTGAAAAAGGCGGCGGCGGAGGTGATAAAGCGCGGCAAGGCGGATATTTTTATTAACGTGGAAAACGACGAGGCCCAAGGCGGCGTTGTGACGGTTGATACCGAGCTTGCCCGAGGCTACCACGAGGGCCTGCTCGCGCTCGCGCGGGAGCTTAATGTTTCCGGCGAGCTTCGCGCGGCGGACTTCCTTCGCCTGCCGGACGTGTTCACCGTGCAAAAGGCCGAGGACGACGACGAGGCCATACTCGCGGCGATAACCGAGGCTCTTGCCGAAGCTCTCGCGGGCTTTGACGAAATGCGCCGCGCCGAGGGCAAACGCCTTTACGACGACATGAACGAACGCCTGAACGAGGTTGAGCGGCTGACGCTTGAAATCGAAACCCGCGCCCCTTCTATCGTGGAGGAATACCGCGAACGGATAACCGCGCGGGTGCGGGAGATTATGGCCGACGTACCCTTCGACGAGGCGAGACTTTTGACCGAGGTGGCCGTTTTCGCCGACAAGGTGAACGTGAACGAGGAAATCGTCCGCCTGAAAAGCCATATCTCGCAAATGCGCTCCATGCTTGACGGGAACGAGCCCGTCGGCCGCAAGCTGGACTTTTTGATACAGGAAATGAACAGGGAAATCAACACCACCGGCAGCAAGAGCAGTGACCTTTTAACCGCGAGGCTCGTAATCGACGTGAAGGCCGAGCTTGAAAAGCTGCGCGAGCAGTGCCAGAATGTGGAATAGAGGTGCGCCATGAGGCTTATCAACATCGGCTACGGCAATATGATTTCGGATCTTCGGCTCGTTTCGGTAGTTTCGCCGGACAGCGCCCCGATTAAGAGGCTCATTCAGGAAAGCCGCGAAAAGGGCCTGCTTGTGGACGCCACATACGGCAGAAAGACGCGCAGCGTCGTAATAATGGACAGCGGACACGTCATTCTCTCGGCCATTCAGCCCGAAACCATCGCGTCGCGCCACGAGGGAAAGACCGTCATTGTTGAGGAGGAGGACGAAGAATGAAAAAAGGCAATCTGTTTGTGGTTTCCGGCCCGAGCGGCGCGGGAAAAGGCACCATCTGCGCGGCGTTCGCCCAAAGGCGGCCCGAGGTTTTTCTTTCCGTGTCGGCGACGACGCGGGAGCCGCGAGAGGGCGAGGTCGAGGGAGTGCATTACTACTTCCTCGGCGAGGAGGAATTTAAGGAAAAAATCACTCAGGGCGATTTCCTTGAACACGCGGTCTACTGCGGCAACTATTACGGCACTCCGCGCGGCAAGGTTATGGAGGTTATTGAAAGCGGCCGCGACGTTATTCTTGAAATTGAAAGCGACGGCGCGATGCAGGTGCGCTCGCGCTATCCCGAGGGGATTTTCATTTTCGTCTGCCCGCCTTCGCTGCAAACGCTCGAAGCGCGTCTGCGCGGGCGCGGCACCGAATCCGAGGAGGTTATCGCTCAGCGGCTTGAAAAGGCCGTGCAGGAGCTTGGGCGCGCGCACAAGTATAACTACCTGCTGCTGAACGACGACGTGGAGGCCGCCGTGCGTCGGCTCGAGGCCATTGTTGACGCCGAACGCTGCTATATGCCGAGGAACATCGGCTTTATAAACGATTTTATTAAAAATAAGGAGAAATAGATATGCTTTACCCTGAAATCAAAACCCTTATGAAGGAGTTCGACTCCCGCTATTCCCTCGTCGTAGCGACGAGCAAGAGGGCCCGCCAGCTCGCCGCCGCCGGCGACTGCGACAAGTCGGTTTCGATGGCTATCAAGGAGATTGCCGAGGGCTACGTACACCCGATAATCCCCAAGGACGCCGAGTAAGGCCGAAGCGAAAAGGAGGCGAGGGCCGTGCTTAAAGGAAAAAACATTGTTCTTTGCGTCAGCGGAGGCATCGCGGCCTATAAGGCCGTGAGCGTCGCAAGCTCCCTTGTTAAGCTTGGCGCGCGGGTGGACGTTATAATGACGCGCCACGCCCGCGAATTCGTTACGCCGCTGACCTTCCGCTCCATCACGAATACGCCTGTGGCGGCGGATATGTTTGCCGAGCCCGAAACCGTCGAGATAGAGCATATCTCGCTGGCGCGGCGGGCCGACGCCTTTGTTATCGCCCCGGCCACGGCCAACGTCATCGGCAAAATCGCCTGCGGCATCGCCGACGATATGCTCTCGACCACCGTTATGGCCACGCGCGCGCCCGTTATCATCGCCCCTGCCATGAATACGAATATGT
>CANRER010000113.1 GCA_947629615.1 uncultured Clostridia bacterium
TTATGATTTTGCTTATTTCATCAGGCTTGAGCTCCAATTTGTTCACCTACCTAACAATTTCTTTCTTGATGTCCTCGAGCCTGCTGCGGACGCTGCCGTCGATGAGCAGCCCGTCGGCAATGAGGGTTACGCCGCCGATAACGGACGGATCCACCCTTTTCTTCAGGACTATCTCCTTGCCCAGACGGGCGCGGAGCTTTTCAACAAGGGAGGCCTCGGCCTCGGGGCCGAGCTCCACAGCCGTCACCGCCGTTACGACGGTGATGTTGTGCGCCTTGTTATAGGCCCTTATATATGCCTTTACCAAATAGCCGAAGGCCGCGAGGCTGCGCCTTTCTATCAAAAGCTTTACGGTGTTTACGACATAGGGGTGGCAGCCCTCGAAAACGGCGTCGGCTATGCCGAGCTTTTCCTCGGCGGAAAGCTGCGGCGCGTCCAGCATGGAGAAAAAGTCCGCCGACTCGGCCCGAACGGCCTCGACGGCCTCGAGCTGCTCCTTGATAAGGGCGTCAAGCCCCTCGTCGGCGGCAAGGGAAAACAGTGAATTGCCGTATATCGTCCCCGTTTCCCTCATCGCTTTTCAACCTCGCTGCTCATAAAATCCTCCACAAGGCGGGCGTGATCCGAGGGGTCGATTTCCTTTTCGATGACCTTCTCGGCTATGGCGACGGCCATGTCGGCCACCTGCGCGCGCAGCTCGCCCACGGCGGCCTCGCGCTCACGCTCGATTTGCGCCTCGGCGCGGCTGATAAGCCCGGCGGCCTTGGCCTGAGCCTCGCCGACTATCTCGTCGCCGCGCTCGCGGGCGCTCCTGGTGGCCTCCTGCATTATGCGGCCGGCCTCCTCCTTGGCTCCGCCCAGCCTTTCGCTGTACTCGGCCTCGAGGCTTTTGGCGTTCTTTTCGGCCTCCTCGGCCTTTTCGTACATTTCGCGCACCTCGGCGTCGCGCTGCTTAAGAATGTTCTGCACCGGCTTAAAAAGGAACTTTTTCACCAGCAGGAACAAAATCAGCAGATTGCACCACGTGAAAATCAGCGACCACACGTCGGGCGGGATCGAAACAAAATCCAAATACTTACCCATGAGCTTCCTCCTTTCTCAAAATCGGAAGGGAAGTCATTAAAGCTGGCCGATAAAGGGGTTGGCGAAGAGAAGGATAAGCGCCACAACAAGGCCGTATATACCCGTGGACTCGGCCACGGCGCAGCCCAGCAGCATGGTGGTGGTGATGTCGCCCTTAGCCTCGGGCTGGCGGCCGACCGCCTCGGCGCCCTTACCGGCCGCGAAGCCCTGACCTATACCGGGGCCGATACCCGCGATCATCGCGAGGCCCGCGCCTATAGCCGAAGCCGCCATTACAATAGCTCTTTCCATGATTGATTACCTCCAAAAGTGATATTTGAGCCGCGTCCCGCGGCAAATTGATAACTGTTTAGTCCTGTGCGCCGCTGACGAAAACCATCGTCAGCATAGAGAAGATGTAGGCCTGAAGCACGCTTGTGAACAGGTCGAAATATATAGAGAGCAGCGCCGGCAGGCCCACCTGAAGGAAGGGTATCTGCCCGATTACGGGTATCCACCCGAGCACGAGGCTGCTGAGCGCGGCCAAAGCCGCGTAAACTAAAGAGGTTATGACAAGGCCCGACGCGATGTTGCCGAAATGACGGAAGGCCATTGAGATGGGGTTCGCCACTTCGCTTATTATGTTGAGCGGGGTCATAACGAAAATCGGCTGAGTGAAGCCCTTCAGCCAGCCGCTCACGCCGTGGCAGCGAATATTCGTCACCTGCACCATAACGAAGGTCACGAGAGCCCAGCCGAGCGTGGTGGCGAGGTCGGCCGTGGGGGGCCTTAAGCCGGTAAGGCTGCTCAGCGACGAAACCGCCGAAAATATCAGCAGCGTGCCGATATACGGGGCCCAGCCCGCATTTTTTTCGCCCATTACGTCGGTAACAAGATTGGTTATCATCGTTACGGCCTTTTCGGCCACAAGCTGCCGCTTCGAGGGGTTCTTCACCTTGAGGTTTCGCCCCAGAAAGAAGCAGACAAGCGCGATAACGGCCATGATTATCCATGAATTGACAATGGTCTCGCTGACGCCTATGCCGCCGAGAACGGGAATTTCAAACAGTATCTCCGGGCCTTTAACGTCCACGTTCATTTGCCGCCACCTACCTTTTTAAGATTGATTATCGCTATCGCCGCCCGCGGGAAAACCAGCGGTATCACCGCCGCCCAAAGGTTAAACACGGAGGGCAGCTTTATCACCGCGAAAACGTAGACCGCCATCGCCGCCAGCCGCAGCATATAGCCGGAAGCCATCGACGCTTGGGCGCGTTTTTCGCCCTTTTCAACGGCCCTCTCAATCCCGAGGGCCATAAAAAGCAGATTGAGCGACGCCGCCGCACAGCCCGCCGCCGTGCCGGCGAGGGCGCGGAGAAAGCCCGCCGGCAGCCCCGCGCGGGAATACGCGTAATACGCGAGGAACGCCATGAGCTGCACGAAGCCGAAGGCCAGCACGAAGCCGAAAATCTCGCGAAGCTGCTTTTTCATTTCAGGACTCAGCATCGTCGTCCTCCTTGCTAAGGCCGCTCATCTGCCTTATCATTTTTATCATGCTCATAAAGCCGCTGCCCACGCCCAAAAGCACGCCTGTAAGAACCGCCCAGTCGCCCAAGGCGAAGCGGTTTTTAAGCCACACGGCCGCGAGTATGCACAGAATCATGGGCGTGGCCGTGCCCAAGCCGAACTGCGTTATCATGGCGAAGGCCGCGAGCACGGACTTATTCTTCATCGTTTTCACCTATTATACATCTCATTTCCCGCAAATTCAATATGCAATATTGCTAAAACTCGGAAAATAAATGTCTATTTTATACCATTAATTTTACTCTTTCGCCAAAAAGGCGTTCGCTCACAGCCACTGAGCCGGCGGCTCGTCGCTTATGCCGAAGTGGTAGAGTATCGCGTCGGCTATGCGGCGGCTGGCGGCGCCGTCGCCGTAGGGGTTCACGGCGCGGCTCATGCGGTCGTACTCGGCGGCGTCGGTGAGGAGCTGGCTCGCCAGAGAATAGACTACCTCCTCCTGCACGCCGGCAATCTTCACGGTGCCGGCCTCGGCGGCCTCGGGCCGCTCGGTTTCGCCGCGAAGCACCAGCACGGGCTTGCCTAGCGCGGGGGCCTCCTCCTGAAGGCCGCCGCTGTCGGTCATAACCATATAGCAGCGGCTCATGGCGTTGTGCAGCACGTCCACGTCCAGCGGGTCAACCAAGTGCGCCCGCGGCATACCGCCGAGTATCTCGCGGGCGGTATCCTGAACGGCGGGATTGAGGTGGACGGGGTAAACAAGCTCAACGTCGGGGAAATCGCGCACTATCCGCGCGGCGGCGCGGCATATGTTATACAGCGGCTCGCCGAGGTTTTCCCTGCGGTGCGCCGTCATAAGAATTACCCTCTTGCTCCAGTCTATGCCCTCGAGCGGGGTGCCGCCGAAGGAGAAATCGGGCTTGATAGTGGTTTTGAAAGCGTCGATAACGGTGTTGCCCGTCACGAAAATACGCGCGGGATCCACGCCCTCGCGAAGGAGGTTGGCGCGGTTGCTGACCGTCGGCGCGAAGTGCAAATCGGCGATGGCGCCGGTCATTTTGCGGTTCATCTCCTCGGGGAAGGGGAAGTACTTGTCACCCGTGCGCAGGCCGGCCTCCACATGGCCCACCTTTATCTGGTTATAATAGGCCGCGAGCGCCCCGGCAAAGGTTGTGGTGGTATCGCCGTGGACGAGCGCGAGGTCGGGCTTTTCCTCGGCGAAAACCTCGCTCAGGCCGTTCAAGGCGCGGGTGGTTATGCCCGCGAGGGTCTGGCGCTCCTTCATTATATCGAGGTCAAAGTCGGGGGTAATCTTGAACAGCTCCAGCACCATATCCAGCATCTGACGGTGCTGAGCCGTCACGCAGACCTTGCAGTCTATCTGCGGGCGGCTTTTCAGCTCGTACACGAGCGGGGCCATTTTTATGGCCTCGGGGCGGGTGCCGAAAACGGCGAATACCTTTATCATATCACTTTTCGCCTTCCTTTCGTTTCTTGTTCTCGCGCTTGGCGTCGTCATGCTCGTCGTCGCCCGAAAGCAGGCGGCTGAAGCCGGGGGCGAGGAAGATGAACAGGGCGAAGGCCGCGACCACTATCAAAAGCGCAAGCGGGCTGACCGCGCCCGTCCAAATGAGCAGCACGGCTATAAGGCAAAGCAGCGCGCACATCACATATATCACGCCGACGGCCTGCTTTTGGCTCAGACCGGCGTCCACCAAGCGGTGGTGCAGATGTCCGCGGTCGGGGCTCATTATGGGGCGGTGATCCCTCGCGCGGCGCAGCATGGCCGAGGCGGTGTCGAACAGGGGCATACCCAAAATAAGGAAGGGGGCCGCTATGCTTATGACCGCGTAGCCCTTGAACAAGCCCACCACTGACAGCGTCGCCAGCATATAGCCGAGGAACAGCGCGCCCGTGTCGCCCATAAACAGCTTGGCGGGGTTGAAGTTATATGGCAGAAAGCCGAAGCACGCCCCCGCGAGGGCCGCCGTAGCAAAGGCAACGGTCGGCTCGCCCACAAGCAGCGCTATGCACAGCAGCGTCAGCGAGGATATGGACGAAACTCCGCAGGCGAGGCCGTCGAGGCCGTCGAGCAGGTTCACGGCGTTGGTAACGCCCACTATCCATATTATAGTCAGAGGAATTGAGAAATATTTCAAATCGAGGTAGCCGTAAGCGTCGATGAAATGCGGCACCTTGATTATGTCCACCCGCACTCCGCAGAGGACGGGAATCGCCGCCGCCGCGATCTGCACCAGCAGCTTAAGCTTCGCGCTGAGAGCGTAAATGTCGTCGAACACCCCCAGCACAATTATTATCACGCTGCCGCCGAGAATGCCCCAAAACGCGGCGTCCTTGTGGACGAAAATCAGCGCCGAAACTACGAACCCCGCGAAAATCGCCAGTCCGCCGGCCAGAGCCGTGGGCTTGGTGTGCATACGGCGGTCGTCCTTGGGGACGTCCACCGCGCCTATCCTGAAGGCCAGCTT
>CANRER010000114.1 GCA_947629615.1 uncultured Clostridia bacterium
GGGTCCCGCGGACTTTATCGAGGACGAACAGCTTTCCCTCGTCGTCGAAGGAGAGGATGGGCTTGATGTCGAGCATATTCGCGAAAAGCAGCGTGGCGGTGTTTATGCGGCCCCCCTTTTTGAGGTGGTCGAGCTCGCTTACGACGAAAGCGGCGTTGAAATCGGCCGTGGCCTCCTTAAGGTAGGCTTCCACCTCGTCTGTGGACGCGCCGTTTTCGACCATGTGCGCCGCGTGGATAACGGGCTGGGCGTAAAGGCAGGTGTAGGACTGCGAGTCCACCACCCTTATGTCGCAGCCGCACTCCTCCATGACCTCCGCCGCGGCCAAGTGGGCGTTCTGGCAGGTGCCGCTGGCCGTGCCGCTCAAAGAGGTGTAGATCATAGCGTCATAGCCGTTCGCCGCCTCCTCGCGAAAAATATCGGCGAACTGGGCGGGGGTTATCTGGGTGGTTTTCGGCGGGGTTTCGGATTCGCGCAGACGCTTGTAAAAGTCGTCGATACTCTCGTCGATGTCGGCGCGAAGGTAGGTTTTGCCGTCGAAGCTGTAGGTTATGGGAATTACCCTTATGCCGTAACGCTCGGCCACGGGCGGCTTTAGGTCGCTGCCGCTGTCGGTCAGAAGCTTGATTTTTGCCATTGTGTTTTCCTCCTTATGTCAGTGTGGGGGTTATCTCGGCGGCGGGCCGCCGGGGCCGCCCCTTCCGCCCCTGCCCGGGCCGTGACCGCCGCCGGGGGCGTCGATGGCCACCGAAAGGGCCGTCATAGTGCGCTGGGCGCGGACAAGACCGGCGTATATGCCGTCCTTTTCCATAAGCTCGTTGTGGCTGCCCACCTCGGCTATGCGCCCTTCCTCGAGAACCACGAGGCGGTTGGCGTTTTTAAGCGTGGACAGCCTGTGCGCAATTGCAAAGGTGGTGCGCCCGGCGGTTATCCTGCCGAGGGCCTGCTGAATTTGCTGCTCGGTTTCGGCGTCCACCGAGGCGGTGGCCTCGTCCAGTATCATTATCTTTGGGTCGCTCAGCACGGCGCGGGCGATGGCTATGCGCTGCCGCTCGCCGCCGCTCAGCCGCTGACCCTTTTCGCCCACGTAGGTATCGTACCCGTCGGGCAGGCCCAGTATGAAATCGTGGGCGTTGGCAATTTTTGCCGCCCTTATGCACTCATCGTCCGAGGCGTCGGGCCGCGCGTAGCGTATGTTGTTGATTATGCTGCCGCTGAAAAGGTAGCTTTCCTGAAGAACGACGCCGAGGTTGCTTTTGTAATTGTCTATGGCGTAATCCTCGATGTCGCTGCCGTCGATGAGGATTTTGCCCTCGTCGGTCTTATACAGCCGCATCAAAAGGTTTATCACGGTGGATTTCCCGGCGCCGCTGTGGCCCACAAGGCCGATGGTTTCGCCCTTCGCGACGCTTAGATTGATGTTTTTCAAAACGCTCTTGTAGGACTTGTAGCCAAAGGTCACGTTGTCGAACTCGACCTCGCCGCCGATGTCGTCGGCGGACAGCGGAGCCGCCGGTTCGGGCGGAACGTCCTCGTCCATTACCTCGAACACGCGCTGCGCGCTGGTTATGGCTTGGCTTATGTGGCGCGGCAGCATACTGAACCAGTCGAGGCGGCTGTATAGGTAGCCGGCGTAGGTGGAAAACTGCATCAGCTCGCCCAGCTCCATTCGCTGCCCAAGCACCAGCATACCGCCGTAAATTGTGACAAAGTAGCTGCCGAAGCCGATGAGGAACTTGATTATCGGGAACACGGTGTAAACGTACTGCTCAGTTTTGCAGGTGATGTCCCGCACGGAGGAGGCCACGCTCTCGAAGCGGCGAACCTCGCGCTCCTCTTGGCCGAACACCTTAACTACCTTCACGCCGTTGAACACGTTGTTGAGGGTGTCGGTCAGCTTATCCATCCAACGCCACTGTTTGTTGTAGCGCATACGAACCGACGTTCTTATGCGGTTTGTTATGAACAGGGCGATGGGTATGGGCAGCATGATGAGCAGCGCCATCATGGGGTTGAAGCTCACCACCACTATTCCGACGCCGATAAAGAGGCAGACCTCGTTCACGGCCTGCACGGCCACGTTTTGAATGAACTGCTGTATGCGGCCCGTGTCGCCGTTTATGCGGTGCATAAGGTCGCCGGCGTTTTTTTCCTCGATATAGCCGAGCGGCATGGACTGCACCTTTTTGTATATGTCGTTGCGCAGGTCGCGGACGAAAAGGTTGCTCGCCTTGGCCGATACAACCTCGCGCACCGCGCCGATGGCCGTCGTCGCGAGGGAGCAAAGCCCCGTCAGCGCGACGAGCCACAGCAAATGCCCCATAAGCCGCCCGCCCGCGCCGAACTGCGTCAGCACCTCGTCGATAAGCCGCTTGCTCACGTAGGGCGAATAGAGCATAAAGCCGCTGTTTGCCCAGAAAAGCAGCAGCAAAACCGCGTAATATCCCCAGCAGGGGCGGCTGACGCGCCATATGCGCTTAAGCACGCCGACGCGGTCGCTGCAATGGCGGCAGATGCGCGTGTTGCGAATGAAGGGCCGCCCGCAGTTGGGGCATTTTTTCTCGTCGTCCGTGCTGACGATGCCGGGGCGCGTTCCTTCGATAAGCTCGTTTATAATGCGCTCGGCCATAGAGTAGCGGGCCATATGCTCCATCGTGAAAAACACTATGGGGAAGGGGTCGCCCGAGGGGTCGGCCTCGAGCATACCCGAGGAATTCAGCTCGCCGCAGCACACGCCGCTCAGGCTCGCCACCGGCACCACCTTTTCGAGCCGGTTTTCCCTTAACACGGCGAGCCTCGTCATGGTTATCACAAGGAAGCCCTCGGTGAACCTGCCGTCGGGCGTGAGGTCGTACGGCAGGCAGTATAAAATTTCTTCGCCGCCGAGCGCGGGGGCGAGAGCCTCGGCGCCTGCCTCGGGGAGGGCGTAATCCAGCTTCATTTCATCACTTCCGAACTAAATCCATATTTCTATCAGCCTCAGGGCCTTTTCGCCTATCTTGTTCACGTCGGGGAAGATATAGCGGTTGCCGTCCACATCGACTATCATCACGCGCCCGCCGCCGAGGTTCAGCAAATTGCTGTTCATGTCGAACACCGTAAAGCTGCGGCCGCCGGCGGTGGTTTCCACCGTCCAGTAGGTGTGGCCGTATTCCTCCTTCACGTTCGTGACGGCGGTTATCTCCGGCACGAAGTAGCGTCTTTCCAGCTCCTCGTCGATGAGCGCGCGCTGCTCTCCGGTAAAGGCGGCCAAATCCTCAATAACGCCGTACTCCACGCGGCTGTCGCTGCGCTCGCGGTTTTCGCGCCGCACCGAGATGAATTTTTCGGGCTTGCGCAGCGGGAACATACGTAACAGCGCCACGCGCCCCAAATCCTCGCCGCCGAGCCTGAGCCCCAACAGCCCGCCGTCAGTTCTGTAAAACTCGCACTTGTCGGGCGAAAGGTAGTTTATATCGGCGTAGGCCTTCATTTTGTTTTCATTTTTGTCATTGTTTCCCATGCTTATGCCTCCTTAATCCCCACTATCTAAAGCTGCTCCTCGTCGCCGACGCCGCGTATGCGCAGAGCCTCGCGCTGGAGGCCGAGCATTCGCGCGTAGATGCCGTCGGGCTTATCGGCAAGCTCCTCGTGGGTGCCTATTTCGGCTATCTCGCCGCGCTCCACCACCACAAGGCGGTCGGCGTTCTTAAGCGTCGAAAGGCGGTGGGCGATGGCTATGGTGGTGCGGCCCTTGGTGAGGGTTTCGAGAGCCTGCTGTATCT
Organism: uncultured Clostridia bacterium; assembly: GCA_947629615.1. GTDB lineage: Bacteria > Bacillota > Clostridia > UMGS1883 > UMGS1883 > JAFLUQ01. The sequence continues at coordinate 3,765 of CANRER010000114.1, forward strand.
GCTGCTCGGTTTCGGTGTCGAGCGAGGCGGTGGCCTCGTCCAAAATGAGAATGGCCGGGTCGAGAAGGACGGTGCGCGCTATGGATATGCGCTGACGCTCGCCGCCGCTGAGATTGGTTTTGCGCTTGCCTATTTCGGTCTCGTAGCCGTCGGGCAGCTTCATTATAAAGTCGTGGGCGTTCGCGAGCTTTGCCGCGCGGACTATCTCCTCCATCGAGGCGTCGGGCCGCGCGTAGGAGATGTTTTCGGCGATGGTGCCGTTAAAGAGGAAGGTTTCCTGCAAAACCATGCCTATCTGGCCGTGCAGGTCCTTCTGGCGTATCTTTTTCACGTTCACGCCGTCTATCAGAAGCTCGCCCTCGTTCACGTCGTAAAGGCGGGTTATGATGTTCGTTATGGTGGACTTGCCCGCGCCGCTGTGGCCCACAAGACCTATCATCTCGCCGGGCTCGACGCGGAAGCTCACGCCCTTAAGCACGGGCTTGTTCGGCTCGTAGGAAAAGGTCACGTCGCGCAGCTCTATCTCGCCCCTTATGCGGCCTATGTCCACGGGGTCCTTGGCCTCGGGTACGTCGGTCTGTCGGTCAACTATCTCGAAAATGCGCTGTGCGCTGTTCATGCAGTTGGCCCACCAGTCGTAGGTGCGTATCATGAAGTTTATCGGCGCGTAGAGCATACCCACATAGCCCACAAAGGTCATCAGCGTGCCGAAGGTCATATTCCCCGCAAGCACCTCGCGGCCGCCGAGGCCCCACACGAACAGCCCGCCTATCGTCATGATGTAGTTAAGCAGCGGAAAGACGCGCGCACTCATCAGCCCCTCGCGCACACGCACGTCGTAAAGCTCCTGCGTGGCGTCCTCGAAGCGGTTTATCTCGTTTTGCTCCTTGCCGAAGGCCTTCACCACGCGCACGCCCTGAAGCGCGTCGTTGATAACGCTGTTCAGCTTGCTGGACTTGTGCCAGCCTATCCACTTGAAGCGGTTGAATTTGGGGATTACCTTTTTGATTATGTAAACTATCAGCGGCACCGGGAGCATGATAAGAAGGGCCAGCAGCGGGTTTGAGAAAAGCACCGCCGAGCCGACGCCGATTATGGTTATGGCGTTTATGATGAACTGGGGCAGGCCGTCGTTTAAGAAATACTGAATGTCGAGCGCGTCGGAGTTGACGCGGTTCATGAGGCTGCCGGTGTGCTTGGAATTGAAGAAGCTCATGCTGAGCCGCTGGAGCGCGTCGAAAACCTCGCTCTTCACGTCGTAGACTATCTTGCCCGACACCCTCGCCCCCACGCGTCCTTGAATTA